>NZ_QHJY01000017.1 GCF_003185805.1 Caulobacter sp. D5 | reverse complement strand
CGCGCCGAACAAGGCCGTTTCGCGCGCCAAGGGCGCTCCGCAGCGCCGTGACGGCCGCCTCACCATCCAGGCCGTGGCCGGTGATGGGGAGTCCGCCGACCGCATGCGCTCGCTGGCTTCGGTTCGCCGGGCCCGTGAACGCGAAAAGGAAAAGCGCCGCGGCGGCGCGGTCGAGCAGGCCCGCGTGGCCCGCGAGGTCGTGATCCCCGACGTCATCACCGTGCAGGAGCTGTCCAACCGGATGGCCGTGCGCGGCGTCGAGATCATCAAGTTCCTGATGCGTCAGGGCGTGATGCTGAAGATCAACGACGTCATCGACAACGACACCGCCGAGCTGGTGGCGACCGAATTCGGTCACACCGTGCGCCGCGTGTCGGAAGCCGACGTCGAAGAAGGCTTCATCGGCGCCGAGGACCACGACGATCACCTGGAGGCCCGTCCTCCGGTCGTGACCATCATGGGCCACGTCGACCACGGCAAGACCAGCCTGCTGGACGCCCTGCGTTCGACGGACGTGGCGGCCGGCGAGCACGGCGGCATCACCCAGCACATCGGCGCCTATCAGGTTCGCCTGAAGGACGGCCAGCGCGTGACGTTCCTCGACACGCCCGGCCACGCCGCCTTCTCGGCCATGCGCGCTCGCGGCGCCAACATCACCGACATCGTCGTGCTGGTGGTGGCCGGCGACGACGGCGTGATGCCGCAGACGATCGAGGCCATCAAGCACGCCAAGGCGGCCGAAGTGCCGATCATCGTGGCCGTGAACAAGATGGACAAGCCGGGCTCGGATCCGACCCGCGTGGTCAACGAGCTGCTGCAGCACGAGATCGTCGTCGAAAGCCTGGGTGGCGACACCCAGATCATCGAAGTCTCGGCCAAGGCCCGCACCGGCCTGGACGACCTGCTCGACGCCATCCTGCTGCAGGCCGAGGTTCTCGACCTGAAGGCCAACCCCGACCGCACCGCCGATGGCGTTGTGATCGAGGCCAAGCTGGACAAGGGTCGCGGCGCGGTCTCCACCGTGCTGGTCAACCGCGGTACGCTGAAGCGCGGCGACATCGTCGTCGCCGGCAGCCAGTTCGGCCGGGTTCGCGCCCTGCTGAACGAGCGCAACGAGCAGCTGACCGAAGCGGGTCCGGCCACGCCGGTCGAGATCCTGGGTCTGGACGGCGTTCCCTCGCCCGGCGAAGCCTTCGCCGTGGTCGAGAACGAAGCCCGCGCCCGCGAATTGACCGAGTACCGCATCCGCCAGAAGCGCGAGAAGACGATGGCCCCGGTGGGCGCCGGCGCTTCGATGGCCGACATGATGGCCAAGCTGCAGGACAAGAAGCTGAAAGAACTGCCGCTGGTCATCAAGGCCGACGTGCAGGGTTCGGCCGAAGCGATCATCGGTTCGCTGGACAAGATGTCGACCGACGAGGTCCGCGCGCGGATCATCCTGTCGGGCGCCGGCGCGATCAGCGAAAGCGACGTCATGCTGGCCAAGGGCGCCGGCGCGCCGGTCATCGGCTTCAACGTCCGGGCCTCGGCCCAGGCGCGGGCCCTGGCCGAACGCGAAGGGGTCGAGATCCGCTACTACGCGATCATCTACGACCTGCTGGACGACATCAAAGGCGTGCTCTCGGGCATGCTGGCCCCGATCCAGCGTGAAACCTTCCTCGGCAACGCGGAAGTGCTGCAGGCCTTCGACATCTCGAAGATCGGCAAGGTCGCCGGCTGTAAGGTCACCGAAGGCGTGGTCCGCAAGGGCGCCAAGGTCCGGATCATCCGCAACGACATCGTGGTGCTCGAACTCGGCACCCTGCAGACGCTCAAGCGCTTCAAGGACGAGGTCAACGAAGTGCCGGTCGGTCAGGAATGCGGCATGATGTTCGCCGGCTTCCAGGACATCAAGGTCGGCGACACCATCGAGTGCTTCACCGTCGAGGAGATCAAGCGCCAGCTCGACTAAGAGCCGGCGACCTAGGTCACCGAAAATGAGAAGGGCGCGGGTCTTCGGATCCGCGCCCTTTTTCTTTGCCCCGCCCAAAATGAGCCCTCGGGCGGGTGGACGCGGGCGGCGCAACCGCTGAGGGTGAGGCCCGCGGCGCGGGGGCGCGCCTGGGCGCATCACCTGGGGGCATCAATGGCGTCGGACCTTTTCATCATCCTGTCTGAAGTCAGCCGCGACTGGTCGCGCTCCTGGGCGCTGACGGCCGCCGGATCGGACGGCGCCGGTCCCGGCGGCGACTGGGGCGGGCTGGACTGCCGCGTGGGCATCGCCCCGGCCCGCTACGGCGACAATCAGCTGTGGCGGCGCCACGGCACGGACGGCAAGTACTGGTTCGAGGCGGTCGCCCTGCGGCATCCGGAGGCGGGGGGCGTGGGCGGCGCGCTGCACTTCAGCGGCGTCCAGGGCCAGGGACCCGTCCGGGTCGTCCCGTTCGAGCAGAACGCCCAGGGCTTCTACTGGGACGTCGACGTGGCGCTGGCGTCCACGCCCATACTGGCCAAGCCCTGGGGCGACCAGCTGCTGGAGGTGGCCGGCAACGGCCCCTATGACGAGCGCAGCCGCGTCTGCGTCTACGAATACGACCGCCATCACCGCGAGCACCAGACCTGGCGCTTCCGGCCCTATCGGCCAAGCTTCAGCGCCCCGCGGATCGCCTATCGGACCAGGAGCCTGGCGCCGAACGACAGCAAGCGCGTGGCGGTCGAGACCTTCGACAACCGGGGCGGCAAGGCGCCGCGCCTGTTCAGCGCCACCCTGACGGGCTCGGGCGCCGCGCAGCATCGCTGGCGCACCGAGGTTGGATCCGAACAGGCCCTGGCCTGCCTGACGGCCCTGGGCGGCCGGATCGAGCTCGACGAAGTCGCCAGCTTCCGGCGCGAGCGCCTGCAACTGTCCTGCGGGCTGGAGCCCCGGTTCGTGGGCGCGCCGGCCGGGCTGGTGCTCGGCGCCGACGTCAGCGCCGCCGTGGGCGTCCGCGGCCAGATCACCGTCGAGATCGAGGTGCCTGCCGAAACGCGCTACGAGGTCTCGCTCGACGCCCTGCAGGCGACCTTCAAGGCCGACTGGCGCGCCGCGATCGATCGCCTGGCCCCCGATCGCGCCACGGCGGCGACCTACGACCTGGCGGGAAGCTACGAGGTCTCCGGGGTCTTCGATTTCGCCCTGCGGGTCGAGGAGCCGCTGGTCGGCGGCAAGACCCGCCGGCTGTGGCGCGCGGCCGACCACGACGTGGTCTCGCTGAGCCGCAGCTGACCGACCGATACACGCCGGACTGGAATTCGCCGGAATTGAGCGCTAGCCCTTCGTCCATGCGTATTCGAGCCCTCATCGCCCTGAGCGCGGCCGCCGCTTCGCTGGCGGCCTGCGCCACCGCCGACCGCTACGACGCGGCCGGCGACGTGCACGCCCTGCTGACGTCGATCCGCAACAACGACCGCGCGACGTTCGACAGCCTGGTCGACCACCAGGCCCTGAAGGGCGCGATCGAGACGCGCCTGGTGCAGGAGGCGCGCGGTTCGGGCCTGAAGGGCGGCTGGCAGGCCGCCGCCATCGCCCTGGCCGGCCCCGCCGCCGACGTCGCCGGCGAAGCCCTGATCCGCCCCGAGGTGTTCCGCGCCGCCGCCAACTACTATGGCTACACGCCCGACCGGCCGATCCCGGGCCGGATCGCCATCGCCTCGGCCCTGCGGCCTGCCGGCGACGGCCGGGTCTGCGCCGCCAAGAAGGACGGGCCGTGCCTGCTGACCTTCACCCGCGAGGGCGGCGCCTGGCGGCTGTCCGGATTCGACGCCCAGGCCGTCGATCTGCGGGCCAAGCGATGAGGCTTGGGGCTGTCTTGTTCCTGGCCTCCACGGCGCTCCTGAGCGCCCTGGCGGGGCCCTCGGCGGCCGCCGAGCGGCGGATGTTCTCCTACGATCCGATCTCGGCCGACGCCAAGCGGCTGACCGGGGCTGGCCTGACCGTGCTGTTCGACCAAGGGCTGCTGGGCGCCAAGCCGGTCAAGGTGCTGGCCACCGGCGTGCCGGCCCAGGCCCTGCTGCGCAAGGGCGGCGAAAAGGACCTCGGCAAGGGCGGGCTGGCGGCCATGAGCGGCGTCGACGCCAACGCCGCCCTCTACGAGGTCGACGGCAAGGCCGAGCAGGGCAAGGTCTATGTCCGCGCCTTCTGCCCGGGCTCCAAGCGCCTGTGGCTGAGCTTCAGCCGCATCGCCGTGCGCCAGGACCTGCGCATCCAGGCCTTCGGCGACGATCCCGCCGCGCCGGGCCAGGCGCGGCTTTGCGGCACGCTGGACTTTTCCTACCGCGGCGAATGGCGCCTGCCGAGCGGGGGTCCGCCCGATCCTACCGAGGACTGGACCGACAGCCTGACCGGCGTGCGCTGAGGCCGGTTGCGACCATCGAGGCGTCCGGGGCGGGTTTTCATCCGCGTCCGGTTTGGTTAGGGTCGCGGCCATGATCGAGATCGAACGCGGACCGGGACGCTTCCAGCGCCGCCGCTCCCTTGGACCGACCGGACTCGTACGCAGCGCCTGACCGCTAGGGATCAGGCGGGGCGCCTCCGTGCGCCCGACGGGCGGCCTCAGCCGCCGCGCTCAGAAAGACAGGCGGCCCTCTCAAGACAGCGACCAGGGCCGCCGCACAGATCAGTCTCGACGAAGAACACGACCTCCATGACCATCGACACCCAAGACGCGGCCATCCAGGATTGGGCCGGGCGCTTTTCCGCGCGCATGGCCGGCATCCGCGCGAGCGAGATCCGCGAACTGCTGAAGCTGCTGGAGCAGCCCGACATCCTGTCGTTCGCCGGCGGCATTCCCGACCCGGCCCTGTTTCCCGCCGAAACCATCCGTGCGGCCTATGGCGACATCCTCGCCGACGGCGCCCAGGCCGCCCAGGCGCTGCAATACACCGTCAGCGAGGGCCATGGTCCGCTGCGCCGCTGGATCGCCGAGCGCATGACCCGCGACGGCATGCCGTGCGAGCCCGAGAACGTGCTGCTGACCGCCGGCTCGCAGCAGGCGCTCGACCTGCTGGGCAAGCTGTTCCTCGACTCCGGCGCGACCGTGATGGTGGCCCGGCCGACCTATCTGGGCGCGCTGCAGGCCTTCAACGCCTACCAGCCGGCCTATCTGGACCTGCCCGAGGGCGCGCTGGACGGCGACGCGGCGGCCCAGGAGGCCGTGGAGGCCCGCGCGCCGCGCCTGGGCTACTTCGTGCCCGACTTCGCCAATCCGACCGGCGTCAGCCTGACCCTGGCCGAGCGCGAGGCCCTGCTCGATCTCGCCGACGCCCAGGACTTCCCGCTGATCGAGGACGCAGCCTATCGCGAGCTGCGGTTCGGCGGCGAGGCCATCCCCTCGCTGCTGGCGCTCGACATCGCCCGCAAGGGCTCGATTGAGGCCGCGCGCACCCTGTTCTGCGGCACGCTGTCCAAGACCCTGTCGCCGGCCCTGCGCATCGGCTGGATCTGCGGCCCCAGGGCGGCGATCGAAAAGCTGGTCCTGCTCAAGCAGGGCGGCGACCTGCACGTCTCGACCATCAACCAGATGGTCGCCCACCGCGTGGTGTCGGAAGGCTATGACCAGCACCTCCACCGTCTGCGCGGGGCCTATGGCGGCCAGGCGCGGGCCATGCTGGCGGCGCTCGAGCGCCACATGCCCAAGGACGTCTCCTGGATCTCGCCGGAGGGCGGCATGTTCGTCTGGCTGACCCTGCCCGAGGGGCTGGACGGCAAGACCCTGCTGGAGCGCGCCCTGGTCGAGGCCCGCGTGGCCTTCGTGCCCGGCGCCCCGTTCTTCGCCGAGGCCCCGGCCGCCAACACCCTGCGCCTCAGCTACTCCCTGCTGCCGCCCGAGCAGATGGAGGAAGGCGTGCGGCGCTTGGCGGGGCTGATCGCGACGCCGCGCTGACCCCCTCCGGCCCTCCGGGCCACCTCCCCCAGAGGGGGAGGATCTGGGCGGCGAAGATGCTCCCCCTCTGGGGGAGCTGTCGCGGAGCGACTGAGGGGGTTTTGCGGAGCCCAGACATGGAAACGGCCGCTCCCTTTAGGGAAGCGGCCGTTTTGGTGGAGCTAAGCGGAGTCGAA
>NZ_QHJY01000151.1 GCF_003185805.1 Caulobacter sp. D5 | reverse complement strand
ACCGGCGTCGGCCAGCAGAAGAGCATCACCCTGGCCGACGGCTCAGTCGCCACCCTGTCGACCGACACCGTGCTGCGCGTCACCGAATGGGGCCAGCGGCGCGGCCTGACGCTCGATCGCGGCGAGGCCTTCTTCCAGGTGGCCAAGAACCCGCAGCGCCCGTTCGTGGTGACGGCGCAGGGCCGCACGGTCACAGCGCTGGGCACGGCGTTCAACGTGCGCATCGATCCGGGCGCCTGGTCGGTCAGCCTGTTGGAAGGCAAGATCCGAGTCGCCGATCCGGTGGCCCATAACAGCGTCGACCTGCTGCCGGGCTCGCGCCTGGAGCAGCGCTCAGGCGCGACCTGGGCGGTGGCCGCCGCCGACGTCTCGGCCCTGACCAGCTGGCGCCAGGGCAGCCTGACCTTCGACAACCAGCCGCTGGCCGAGATCGTCGGCGAACTGAACCGCTATTCGGAACGCAAGATTCGCATCGCCTCGCCGCGCGTGGCCGCCACCCCGATGAGCGGCCGCTTCAAGACCGGCGACGTCGGCGGCTTCGTGGATGCGCTCAGCGCCTACGGCGCGGCCAAGGTGAAGACCGGCGAAGACGGCGAGATCGTCCTGGTTTCGCCGTAGCGGCGATCCACGTCCTTCCGGATCGCGTTCATCAGCCGCGGATCAGCCCAACAAGGGCGAGACGGGCCAGCAGCCTCTCGGCCGCCGGCCCGCGCCGCTGTCACTCGCCGAAGCGGAAGCGCAGGCCCAGGCCGTAGTAGCGGCCCTCGTAGCGGACATCGACCGGATAGGTCCGGTCGGGCGAGTAGTTGTTGTAGTTCTCGAACGGCTTGGCCAGCAGGTTGCTGACGTCGAGGCTGACGGTCAGCTGCTTGGAAATGTCGTAGCTCAAGGAGGCGTCCAGACGGGACGTCGCCCGCACCCCGACGCCGGTGTACTGCGAGCCGTCGGTCGCCTGACGGTAATAGCTGACCCAGGGCGAGCGGCGATTATAGGAGATGCGCCCCGTCACGCCGTTGCGCTCGTAGAACAGAGCGGCGTTGTAGGTCCATTTGGAAAGGCCGGTGATCTTGACGTAGGACGCATCGGCGCCGAGCGTCTGGGGGAACTGGTTCTTGCCATCGATATAGGTGACGTTGCCCTGGACGCCGAAGCCCTTGAAGGCTTCGGGCAGGAAATCCAGGAAGGTCTGGGCGTTGACCTCGAAACCCTTGATCTTGCCCGCCCCGGAGTTTTCCGGACGGCTGATTTCGATCAGGCCATAGACCGGATCCTGGACCCGGCTGGTGTAGTTGCTCGTGAACCCGAAGAGGTCGCGATAGAAGCCGGCGACGGTGATGCTGCCCGTGCTGGAGAAATAGTACTCGGCGCTGATGTCGTAGTTCTTGGACGTGAGCGGCACGAGGTCGGGGTTCCCGCCCGAGCCGTAGGCGTTGGGTTGCACCGGCGCGTTGGGATCGACCGGTTCGTTGGGGTCGCGAACGACCTGCGTGACGTTGAGGGCCGGGTTGAGCGCGCCGAAATCGACGCGGGTGCGGGTCTCGGTATAGCCCAGGCGCAGTTGCACCTTGTCGAGCGGCCGGATCCGCAGGCTGATGTTCGGCAGCACGTCCGTGTAGTTCTGCTCGATCGTCCTCGGGATCAGGCTGGTGACACCGTTAGCGGAGACGCGCGAGACGCCGGAATATTCGCCGACCGTCTGAACCACCCGGACGCCGGCCACGCCGTCGAACGCGATCGAACCCACGTCGAAGGCGTACTTGGCCTGAACGTAGCCGGCGTAGCTCTGTTCGGTGGCGCTGAAGGCGCCGCCCTGGTCGAGGGGCACGTCCGGGCTGCTGAAGGCCGTCAGGGTGTCCTTGTAGCCCTGGTCGTTGGGATAGAGCGCGATCAGCTGCTGCAGGGCCTCGATCGAGCGTTGCCGCAAGGCGGCGGCGTTCGCCGCGATCCCCTCGCGGGTCGGCATCAGATACTGGGTGAAGCCTTGTGAGGAGCCGCGGAACGGATCCTCGATCATCTCCAGTTGGCCCACGGGCAGGCTGGACAACGCGATCTTCAGCGGCAGCACCCAGGCGTAGCGCGAGCCCTGGATCAGCGAAGCGTCGCGATCGGTGTAGCGCAGTCCGAACTTGATCTCGGGCAGGAACGACAGGCGGGTGTCGAACACCGCGTCACCGCGCCATTGGACCCCGCTGCCCTTGGCGATGTAGTGGCGCTCGTAATAGCCGCGCCAGTAGTAGTTGGCCGGGTTGGCGGCGTCGAAGCCGGTGAGGTCGAACGCCGCGCCGTCCTTCTCGTTGAACTTGACGACCACGGTCGGCGCGGTGGTGAAGGCGCTGTCGAGACTCCAGTTGCGAGCCTCGTACTCGCTGTCCTCGTAGGCGAGGTCGGTCGACAGGGTCAGGCGATCACCGCGCCAGATGGCGCCGACCGCGCCCTGGTAGGTGTTGGTGTGATCGGCGCCGGTCGAGCGATAGGCCTGGGGCGCGACGCCGCCGGTCTTGGTGAAGCCGGCGGCCTGGTCGGTGGTCCCCGGAACCAGCGTGACGTTCGTCAGGGTCGGGTCCTGCAGGACGGTGGAGTCCCAGTCGCGAAGATTGACGTCCAGGTTGTCGGTCGCCTGCCGGCCGCGATAGCCCTGGTAGATCCCATCGAAATAGATCTCGAGCCTGTCGTTCGGCTTCCACTGGAGGGCGACGTTGCCCGAAGGCCGGTAGCGCTTGCCGCCGTCGTTATAGAGACCCACCGAGTGGGGGTAGTAGAAGCTGTTGCCGACGCTGGCCGGCGAGACGCTGGAGGCGGGGCTGACCTGCCGGATCCACTGATTGTTGTACCGCACGCCGTTGCGGTACTGCGACTGGGCGTAGGTGGCGTTGGCCAGGACGCCGATCTCGCCGATCGACGTGTCCCAGCGGTCCGAGAACAGGATGTTGCCGTTCGGGTCGAACTTCTCGGTCTGGTCGTTGTAGGTCATGCGCACGCCGCCGCCGATGAACCGGCCCTTGAAGTCCAGCGGTCGACGCGTGCGGACGTTGATCAGGCCGGCCAGGCCCGGCTCGACGATGTCGGCGGTGCCGGACTTGTAGATCTCGATCCCCGCCAGGGCCTGGGCCGGGAAGTCCTGCAACTGCACGCGACGCAGTTCGGCGGTGAAGATCTCGCGGCCGTTATAGGTGGTGGCGACGTCGGGCAGGCCTCGGATCAGGACGCGATTGGCCTCGTCGCTGAAACGTTCGACCTGCACGCCGGAGATGCGCGCCAGGGTCTCGGCGGCCGTGTTGTCGGGAAGCTTGCCGATGTCTTCGGCGACGACCGCGTCGAGGATCGCGTCCGAGGTGCGCTTGATGGTCTGCGCCGAGCGCATGCTCTGGCGAAGGCCGGTCACGACGACCTCGGTCACGGCCGAGGTCTCCGTCGCATCGGTGGCTGTGTCCGTAGCTGCGGCCGTCGTTTGCGCGACCGCGGGCATGCCCAGAAGCGCCATCGGCGCGACCGACAGCATGAAGGCAATACGCTTCATCAATCCCTCCCATGTCGAGCGCGAGGTATTTTCCTCGTCGCTTCATTTGTCCGACTAAATGTGCAGAGCAATCATTTCCGGTCAATCCAATTGATATGATCAATGCGAAAATTGAAATGCGGATTTCACATTTCAGAAGATTTCGAAATCGCATTCAGGGATGCGGGCGCGCATAACCCCATACAAGGAAGGGAAGCTTGGCTTTTTCGGATGGGCGCTCGTTTCAGATGTCGATGCAGAGCGTCGGTCCGACAAACGCGGGCAGCAGCAAGCTATACTCTGACAAAATGGAGTTTGCATCGAGCTCCGCCTGACCCTACGGCACACGCCGCGACGGGAGCAGAGGTCCCCGGCTCCAGGGCGGCGACGACCGGAGATGGAGCGCCCCCGCCCACTTTCTCCCCTCCCCGGTTGAGGAACCGCCTCCCCCCTGCGTCATGGAAGTAGACAGCGGCGCCGTTCGCGTCGCGTTCAGGGAGGCTTTTCGTGACTTCGATCTTCAAGACCGCCGCCGCAGGCTTGGTTTGCGCGCTGATGGCCTCGAGCGCCATGGCCGCGCCGCTGAGCGCCGCCCAGAAGACCCAGCTGAAGGCGAACGTCGACGCCTATACGCCGCAGATGAACGAGGCGGCCCTGAAGATCTGGGATTACGCCGAGCTCGGCTACCTGGAGGCCAAGAGCACGGTCGTTCTGCAGGACCAGCTGAAGGCCGCCGGCTTCGAGGTGAAGGCGGGCGTGGCCGACGAGCCGACCGCCTTCGTCGCCAGCTTCAAGCAGGGCAAGGGTCCGGTGATCGCCGTGCTGGCCGAGTTCGACGCCCTGCCGGGGCTGTCGCAGGCCGCCGTGCCGACCAAGACCCCGCGTGAAGGCACCGACAACGGCCACGGCTGCGGCCACAACCTGTTCGGCGCGGCCTCGGTGGCCGGCGCGGTCGCCCTCAAGCAGTGGATGATCCAGAACAAGGTGCAGGGCGAGATCCGCGTCTACGGCACGCCGGCCGAAGAAGGCGGTTCGGGCAAGGTCTACATGGTGCGCGAGGGCCTGTTCGACGACGTCGACGTGACCCTGCACTGGCACCCGGGCAACGAGAACTCGGCCCGCCAGGGCACCTCGATGGCCAATATCAGCGGCAAGTTCCGCTTCCGCGGCAAGTCCTCGCACGCCTCGGGCGCGCCGTGGGCCGGGCGCTCGGCGCTGGACGGGGTGGAGATCCTGGACACCGCCGCCAACTTCATGCGCGAGCACATCCCCGACGGCACGCGGATCCACTACGTGATCACCAACGGCGGCAAGGCCCCCAACGTGGTGCCGGACTTCGCCGAGGTCTATTACTATGTCCGCAACAGCGACCCGAAGGTCGTGGTCAGCGTCATGGATCGCGTCAAGAAGGCGGCCGAGGGCGCGGCCATGGCCACCGAGACGACGGTGGAGTTCGAGCAGACCGGCGGCGTCTACAACCTGCTGCCCAACGACGTGCTGGGCAAGGTGATGAACGACAGCCTGGTCAGCGTCGGCGGGATCACCTGGACGCCGGAAGAGACCGCGTTCGCCAAGACGCTCGCCAAGAGCCTGACCAACGGCGGCGGCGACCTGGCCTCGGTGGGCAAGATCGAGCCCTACGCCCCGGCCGACATGAAGGGCGGCGTCGGCGGCTCGACCGACGTCTCGGACATCTCGTGGGTGACCCCGACGGTGGGCCTGTCGACGGCGACCTTCGTGCCGGGCTCGGCCGGCCACAGCTGGCAGAACGTGGCGGCGGCGGGCAACTCGATCGGCCTCAAGGGCGCGGCCGTGGCGGCCAAGACCCTGTCGATCACCGGCGCCGAGCTGTTCATGAACCCCAAGCTGATCGCCGACGCCAAGGCCGAGCTGAACAGCCGCCGCGGCGACGGCTTCCAGTACAAGGCCATGGTCGGGGATCGCAAGCCGCCGCTGGACTACCGCAAGGCCGGCGGGGCGGAATAAGGCCATCGCAGGAGATCCTCCCCCTGAAGGGGGAGGTGTCGCCGGAGGCGACGGAGGGGGATGTGATTGCTGGTTTCGAAGTGAGACCGGCCTTCGCGGCCCCTTCCCCCTCCGGCCCTTCGGGCCACCTCCCCCTTCGGGGGAGGGTCGCTTAAGCCTGGACGCCCCGCGCCCGCAGCTTGGCCTTCAGTTCGCGGATGGGCCGGGCCAGCAGGAAGCCGAACGACACCGCGCCCTCCTTGGTGTGGACGGCGTGGTGGATGCGGTGGGCCTGGATCAGGCGCTTCCAATAGGCCGACTTGCCCAGCGGCACCTTGAAGCGCTGGTGCACCATGCCGTCGTGGAAGATGAAATAGACCGCGCCATAGGCGGTGATCCCCAGGCCGACGGGCAGCAGCCACGGCATCCCGCCATTGGTGCCGAACCAGATGGCGACGATGGCGGGCGCGGCGAAGACCACCGCGAAGAGGTCGTTCAGCTCGAAGGCGCCGTGGCGGGGCTCGTGGTGCGAGCGGTGCCAGACCCACAGGAAGCCGTGCATGACGTACTTGTGGGTGAACCAGGCGAAGCCTTCCATGAAGGCGAAGGCGGCCAGGAACAGGGCGACCTGAAGTCCGAAGGTGACCATCGCTTTCCTACTCTGGAGCCCGCCGCCTGATCGGATCAGGCTTTTGCAGGCTCGTCCTTGTCCTGGCTCAACTAGCGCTGCGGATCGCGCGACAGGGCCTGGGCGACGCCGAGGCCCGTCGCGCCGACGGCGGCCAGCACGATCCAGGCCTTATACACCGCGCCGATCCCGCCGTCGCGCCAGAGCACGGCCTGGTAGGCGTCGATCACCCAGGCGTGGGGCGTCAGCCAGCCCAGGCTCTGCAGCCAGGCGGGCATGAGGAAGCGCGGCGCCATGCTGCCGCCGATCGCGGCCAGGACGAGGATCACGAAGGTCGACAGCATCTGGGCCTGATCGCGGGTGCGGCACAGCGAGACGAGGCCAAGCGCCAGGCCCGCCGAGCAGACGCCGGCCGCCAGGGTGGTCGGCAGCCACAGAGCGAAGTGCTGGAGCGCCTCGACGCCGTAGACGGCTTGGGCGACGACGAAGATCATCACCGCCTGCACCACCGCCTGGGCCGTCAGGAACAGGAACTTGCCGGTGACCACCGGCCCCATGCCGGCCACGCCCGCCAGCAGGCGGTCGGCGACGCCGGCGCGGCGCTCCTCCATCAGCGACAGCGCCCCCTGCATGGCCGAGAACAGGGCGAACAGGATCATCACCGCCCCGGCGTAATAGGCGATCACCGCCCCGCCCTTGCGGGCCCCGGCGATCTGCTCACGATCGAAGAGGTCTTCCTTCAAGGCCGGCGGCTTGGCGCGCAGCGCCGCGGCGGCGGCGTCGATGCGGGCGGACTGGACGGGCGTGAGGTCGCCCAGAGCCGGCGTCAGGGCCTCGACCGAGCGGCGCAGGGCCGCGTCCGGCGCGGCGGCGGCCAGGGCCTGCTGGGTGCGGGCCTGGGCCAGAGGAGCCGCGACGGCTCGGGAAGGGTCGGCGACGATCAGGAACGGCCTGCCCGGCGCGGCGGGGTCGGCGCGGATGACGAGGCCGACGTCGACCTGTCCGGACTTGACCCTGGCCCGTACGGCGGCGGGATCGGCCGCGGTCTCGGCGCGAAGATCGGGGCTCTTGAGCAGGGCGGCGGCGACCCGGCGTGAGGCGTCGGTCTTGGCGAGATCGGTCACAGCCAGCTTGGGCTGGAGATTGTCGCCTGAAGTCCCGGCGAACACCGACGAGAAGATCAGGAACACCAGCGGCGGCAGCAGGAAGGTCATGACCAGAGCCGCGCGGTCGCGCCACAGCTCCAGGGCCATGACCCGCATCATGGCCAGCGCCATCAAGGCCCGGGTCTTCATGCGGCCTTCCGGTCGGCGACGAGGGTGAAGAGGTTGGCCAGGGACGGCTCGCGCACGCGGATCTCGCGCGGGGCCAGACCGAGCTTGCGCAGGCGGGCGTCCAGCCGCCCCGCCGCCGCGTAGCCGCCGGCGTCGAGGCGGGTCCAGACGCCCGGACGGCGGGTCGGCTCCAGTCCCTCGGCGGCCAGACGGATCTCGCCGGCGGTGTCGAGGCCTTCGGAGAGGTGGACCAGGATCTCCATCTGGTCGCCATAGGCCTCGGCGACCAGGGCCCGCGGCTCGCCCTCCAGCACCATCACGCCGTCGCGCAGGAAGCCGACGCGGTCGGCCAGGGCGCCGGCCTGGTCGAGGTCGTGGGTGACGATCAGCACGGCGACACCCAGGTCGCGCAGGTCGCGGATCACCGCGTCGACGGCCTCGCGGGCGTCGATGTCGACCCCGACCGTCGGCTCGTCGAGGATCAGCAAGGTGGGCTTGTGGACGATGGCGGCGGCGATGTTGGCGCGACGCTGGAAGCCGCCCGACAGGGTGCGGACCGGCGCGTCGGCGCGCTCCAGCGTGCGGGTCAGCTCCATGGCCCGGCGCACGGCGGCGGGGATGGCGGCGCGGGGCACGCCAGCCAGGACGGCGAAGGTCTCGATGTTCTCGCGCACCGACAGGTTGGCGTAGAGGGCGATCTCCTGCGGTACGAGGCCCAGGCCTGCCCGGGCGGCGGGGGTGCGGGCCGGGTCGGCGCCGTTGAGACGCACGGTCCCGGCGTCGGGCCGCAGGCGGCCGCAGATGGCGCGCACCAGGGTGGTCTTGCCCGCGCCGTTGTGGCCCAGCAGGGCGTAGATCTCGCCTGGATGCAGGGTCAGGTCGACGCCCTTCAGCACCCGGCGCTGACCGTACGACCGAACCACGCCTTCAGCGACCAGAATGGGGTCTGGGATCACGCCGCCGCCTTGCGCGCGGCGAACAGCCGGCCGGCGTAGGGACCCAGCAGCCCGCCGCCGCCGGCGCTCGCCAGGGCGGCCTCGGCGGCGGAGAG
>NZ_QHJY01000150.1 GCF_003185805.1 Caulobacter sp. D5 | reverse complement strand
GCAGTCACATCCCCCTCCGTCGGCTTCGCCGACACCTCCCCCTTCAGGGGGAGGGTCTTGGGAAACGAAAAAGGCCGCCCGGAGCGATCCGGGCGGCCTTTCCGTTTCAGAGGCTGGAAAGCCTTAGAAGGTCCAGCGGACGCCGGTCGAGAGCACGGCGCCCGAACCGGTGGCTTCGCCCTTCAGGACGGTCGTGGTGGCCGCGGCGGTGCCGGCGTACGAGACGTCGGTGCGGGTGATCACGGCCTTGTCGAAGTCGATGTAGCTGGCGCCGACGTCGAGCATCAGGTTCGGCTTGGCGGCCCAGGTGGCGCCGACGGCGTAGAGCATGCGGTCGCCGTCCGGCACGCGGGCGGTGCGGCCGTTTTCCGGGGTCGGGGTCGGGTCCTTCTGGACGCCGCCGCGCAGGGTCAGGCGCGGGGTCAGCTGGTGATCGACGCCGATCGCGATGGTCGTGATGTCCTTGTAGTCCTGGTCGATCACGGTGGTGCCGGCGGCGCGGGTGACGCGGATGGCGTCGAACTCGCTCCAGCCGATGCGGCTGACCGAGGCGTTCAGCGTGGTCTTCGGGGTCACGGCCCAGCGGGCGCCGAGGGTGGCCATCCACGGGGTGGTGATGGTGGCTTCACCGTCGAACGAACCGTTGCTGGCGGCCAGCACGCTGCTCAGGCCCGCGATCGTCACCTGGCCCTTCAGGGTGTGTTCGATCTTCGAGCGGTAGCTGGCGCCGACGGTCAGGGTCGAGGTCGGGCGGAACTGGCCGCCGACGGTCCAGCCGTAGTCCCAGCCGTCGCCGGTCAGCGACTGGCGGCCGGTGTCGGCCAGCAGCGGCGAGACCTGCGGCAGGGCGTTGGTCAGGTTCGCATCGGCGTATTCGGCGCTGACGCCGACGCCCAGGTCGATCTGGTCGGTCAGGCGGTAGGCCACCGTGCCCTGGATGTCGATCGAGGTCAGGCGCGACTTCAGGGCGTCGTAGCGGGCGAAGTTGCCTTCACCGTACTTGGTGGTGAAGTTGTACGGGGCGGCGGTCGACAGGCCGACGACGATCTTGTCGTTCAGGCGCCAGGCGCCGGCGAAGTTCGGCAGCAGGCCGTTCAGGATCGGGTTGCTTTCGCGGGTTTCGCCGCTGATGGCGGTGGTCGCCTGGCCCGGACGGGTGATGGTCGAGCCGGTGTTCTTGACGTCCGAGTTGACCAGGATGGCGTGCAGGCCGCCGTAGACTTCGGCGTGCTCGACGCTGGCGATGGCGGCCGGGTTCCACCACAGGCTGGCGGCGCCGGTGTCGGCGACTTCGCCCGAATAGGCGCGGCCCGAACCGCGGACCGATTGTTCCTGCAGGTAGAAGCCCGAGGCCGAGGCTTGCGAGGCGGCGGCGAGGGCGACGACGGCCGCGCCGGCGGCCAGGAGCTTACGCGAGAGAGACATGACTGACGCACCTTCTAAGGGAGCTTGGGGAGGCTGTTCGGTCCGCCAAACGCCTTGCAGCGCTGGAGGTTGCTGTCGCCTCTAACTGATCTTTTCAAAAAACGTTGCTATTTATTCGCTTCGCGGTGAATTTTGTTCATCGCGTCAAAGAAATGGCGGCTTTTAGGCCTCACTCTATTCGTCGTTACGTCAGAAACGCGGGTTTCCCTTAGGTAAAGCCATGTATTCGCCTAAATCGCGAATGGCGCTCTTTTGACGGTTTTGTCAGCTTTGAAAAGCGACGGGCGCGAGACCTGGATCCCGCGCCCGCGCCGTAGTGCTTTACCTTGGGGAAGCTTCAGCCGCCGGCCAGCTTGCGGAAGAACTTCTGGCCCTGCTCGCCGCCGTTGAAATAGGCCTGCTGGCCTGGCTCGGCGGTGATCTGCTCCCAGCTGTCGCGGACTTCCTCGGCCGACAGCCCGCCTTCGCCCAGATAGACGCCCTCGGTCTCGAAGATCCGCGACAGGGCGAAGGCGCCGGCGCCGGCGGTCAGGATCGCGCCGGTGGGGGCGTCTTCCGACACCAGGTAGACGACGCCGGGGGTGACGTATTCCGGCTTCAGCTTCTCCAGCACTTCCGGCGGCATCAGGCCCTCGGTCATGCGGGTGGCGGCCACCGGGCTGATGGCGTTGATCTTGACGTTGTTCTTGGCGCCCTCGAGCTTCAGCGTGTTCATCAGGCCCAGCACCGCCATCTTGGCCGCGCCGTAGTTGGACTGGCCGAAGTTGCCGTACATGCCCGAGGACGAGGTGGTGACGACGATGCGGCCGTAGTTCTGGGCCTTCATGATGTCCCAGACGGCCTTGATCGGCTTGAAGGTGCCGAAGACGTGGACCTGGATCACGGCCTCGAAGTCGGCCAGCTCCATCTTGGTCAGGGTCTTGTCGCGCAGGATGCCGGCGTTGGCGACCAGGATGTCGATGCGGCCCCACTTGTCGATCGTGGTCTTGACGAGGTCGGCGACGCCGGCGTCGTCGGTCACCGAAGCGCCGTGGGCGATGGCCTGCCCGCCGAAGGCCTCGATCTCGGCCACCACGGCCTTGGCCGCGTCGGACGAGCCGCCCGAGCCGTCGACGGATCCGCCCAGGTCGTTGACCACCACCTTGGCCCCGCGCCGGGCCAGCTCCAGGGCGTGCTGACGCCCGAGCCCGCCGCCCGCGCCCGTGACGATCGCCACCTGACCGTCGAAGCGAATGTCGTCCGCCATGCCCTAAGTCTCCCTCAAACGCGTGTTTGGTTTCGCGCGTTTGTGCGGCGGCGGGGAGGGGGCGTCAAGGGCGCCCCCGCCTTGGGCCATCGCGATCAGGTCTTCTTCGGCTTGGTCAGGCCGCCGGCCACCGGGGCGGTCGGCTTGTCGCGTTTGGCGCCGGCCTTCTTGCCGGGCTTCATGAACTTCACCAGCACGCGCTGGCCGACCAGCAGCGGGGCGCCGTCGGCGCTGACGACGACTTCGACGACGCGTTCGTCGCTGCGCTGGCTGGGGTCGTCGGAGGCGAGCTTGCGGGCGCCGAAGACGGCGGCGCGGCGCAGGACGCGGCCGATGTAGACCTTGTCGGGGTCGCTCTCGGGCTGGATCTCGACCTCCTGGCCGGGCTTCACGTTGGGCAGGTCGGCCTCGACGATCTCGGCGCGGACGATGCGCTGGGTGTCGGGCTCCAGGTCGAACATCGAGGTGACGTTGAGGGTCGAGGCGCCGGCGCCGGGATTGGCGTAGCGGCGGGCGATGCGGCCGTTGGCCGGCGCGCGGATCACCGTCAGTTCCTGGTTGAAGTTGGCCTGGCCGACCTGGGCGGTGGCGACGGCGATGGCGGCCTGCTGGGCGCCGATATTGGCCTGGGCCTGGGCGATCTGGTCGCTGGCCTGGTCGAGGCGCTGGGCGGCGACGAAGTTGGAGGCCGACAGGTTCTGCAGGCGCTTGTACTCGCGCTGGGCGGTGCGCAGCTGCACCTGGTGCAGGGCCAGCTGGGCGCGGGCCGAGGCGAGGCTGGCGGCGGCGGTCTGGGCGGCCAGGCGCGGCTCGTCGTCCTCCTGCTTGGCCAGGGGCTGGCCGGCGACCACGACGTCGCCTTCCTGCACGAAGACCTGGCGCACGATGCCCTGGCGGCGCGCGGCCACCTGGATCACGCCGCCCTCGACGTCGGCCTTGCCGTTGGCGATGGCCGCATAGGGGGAGGGCTCCTCCTGGGCGGCGGCGACCTCGAGCTTCTTCTTCTTCTCGGCGGCCTGGCCCTTCACATAGAAGAGGCCGCCCGCGAGCAGGCCGATGACGACGATGACGATCCAGAAGGTCGGGCGACGCAGGAACCTGGGCATGTGAACTTCCCCCGGAAATCAGTGGCTGAGCGGCGCGGGATCGGCGTCCGGCGTGCGGCGCACGTCGTCCAGGATCCGGCCGTCTTCGATGTGGATGACGCGGTCGGCATAGGCCTCGAGCCGCGGGTCGTGAGTCACGCAGACCACCGCCGCGCCGCGCTCGGTGGCGGCGGCGCGCAGCAGCTTGATCACCGTCTCGCCGCTCTTGCCGTCGAGGGCCGAGGTCGGTTCGTCGGCGAAGATCAGGTTGGGGTTCTTGGCCAGCGCCCGGGCGATGGCCACCCGCTGCTTCTCGCCGCCCGACAGTTCCGACGGGCGCTGGTTGACGCGCGGGCCAAGGCCGACGGACTCCAGCGCCGCCTGGGCGCGGCGGGCGGCCTCGCCGGGGCCGACGTCCTGGTACTTCAGCACCGTCATCACCTGCTGCTTGGCGGTGAGGGCGGGGAAGAGGTTGAAGCCCTGGAAGATGAAGCCGCAGTGATCCAGGCGGAAGCGGTCGATGCGGCCGGGGGGCAGCGCCCACAGGTCGTCGGCCTCCAGCGCCGAGACGTGGCCCTCGTCGGGCTTGAGCAGGCCCGACAGCGCCGCCACCAGGGTGGACTTGCCCGAGCCGGAGGGGCCCATGACCATGGTCACGTCGCCGTGGCGGGCGTCGAAATCGACCCCCTTGAGCACCTCGATGAAGGTGCGGCCGGTCTTGAACCGCTTGACCAGGCCCTTGGCGGCCAGGGCGGTCTCGCCGCGCTTGTGGGCGTTGTTGTTTCCGCTCATCGCAGCAGGTCCGCAGGTTGGCTGTTTTTGAGGACGCCGAGCGACAGGAAGCCCGACAGCATGGCGATGACGACGAGGAACACCGCCACGATCGCGACCAGCACCGGCGGGAAGTACATCGGCACGCCGCCGGCGACGGCCAGCAGGCTGACCAGCCAGGTCAGCAGGCCCGCGGCGAACACGCCGACGATACCGACCCAGAAGGACAGCTCCATGACGATGTTGCGCAGGTCGCCCATGGAGACGCCCAGGGCCCGCAGGGAGGCGAACTCCTTGATGTTGGCCATGATGGCCCCGCGCAGGGTCTGCCAGGTGATGGCCACGCCGATCAGCAGGCCGAGGAACGCCGAGAAGCCCAGCATGATGCCGATGATCTGATCCTCCAGCATGGCCCCGGAATTGGCGTCGGCCAGTTCCTGGCGGGTCCAGGCGCGGAACTTGCCGTCGGCCTTCTTGTTGAGCTGGGCGGCGACGACCTCGGCGTGGGCCGGGTCGCGGATCTGCACCATCAGGGGGCCGACGCGCTGGCCGGTGTCGGCCTCGCCCAGCATGCGCAGGGTGTCGCGCGACATCACCAGGGTGGGCTGGATGATGTTGGGATAGCCGGTGGTGACCACGCCGATGGTGATGGTCTTGCCGTTGTAGAGGGCCTTGTCGCCCTTCTTGACGCCCAGGCGCTTGAGCGCGGTCTGGTCGACGGCCACGGCGTAGGGGCGGCGCAGGGCCTCGATCATCGAGCTGGTGTAGTCGGTCGGCACGGTCACGTAGCCGGGGATGGCGTCGATGACGGTGACGTTGACGAACTCGGTCTTGCGGCCGTTGCCGCCCTTTTCGCCGCGCTTGGCGCGGGCCTCGGCCTTGGCCGTCTCCTCGGGCGACAGGATGTTCTGGAAGCGGCCGCCCGAGCCGTCGAGCGGGGCGACCTGGATCACCTCGGGGTGGCTGTAGACCAGCGGGATCATTCGGCGCGGCAGGCCCGAGGGGCCGCCGAACAGCGCCTTGGCGCCGGGGCCCAGCACCATGATGTCGGCGCGGGCGCGGTCGATCTGGGCGGTGAAGCCCTTGCCGATGCCGACGAACATGCCGACCTGCGCCAGCACCAGCAGGCCCGAGAAGGCCAGGGCGACGACGGCCGCCATGTATCGACGCCACTCGTACAGCAACGTGGCCAAGGCCAACGACATTACGGACTGCTCCCCCAATTCACGGTTGTAGGAGAACAGCGGGATCGCCGTGCGGCCAAGTTAAATCGGGGTAAGCTACATCCCTTCGATGAAACGCCGTGCGCGAGCACGTTTGTTGCGTCGGCAAGCCGACATCTGAAACAGGGCTGGCGGCGATGGTCCGGCTTGGCTATGGACTGTTACATTGTACGCCGGTATCGGCATCGGCGACGCCCAGGTAATCATCCGCGTCAGCGACACGCGTTAGGCAAGGACGCCTCATGAAGATTTCGACTCTGGCCGCCTCGGCCCTGGTGCTCTCGTTCGCGGCCGCTGGCGCCGCCCAGGCCGACGAGGGGATGTGGACCTTCGACAACTTCCCCTCGGCCAAGGTCAAGCAGACCTACGGCGTCGACATCGACCAGAAGTGGCTCGACACCGTGCGCGCCTCGGCCGTGCGCCTGACCACCGGCTGCTCGGCCTCGGTGGTGTCGGGGCAGGGCCTGGTGCTGACCAACAACCACTGCGTGGCCGACTGTTCGCAGTCGCTGTCGAGCGAGGGCAAGGACTACGTCAAGGACGGTTTCCTGACCGGCGCGCGCGAGGAAGAGCTGAAGTGCGCGGGCATGCAGGCCGAGGTGCTGCTGTCGATCATCGACGTCACCGACCAGGTGAAGGCCGCGGGCGCGGGCAAGACCGGCCAGGACTTCGTCAAGGCGCGGGACGCCGCCTTCGCCACCGCCGAGCTGGCCGCCTGCGGCCAGGACAAGACCCTGCGCTGCCAGACCATCAGCTTCTACCGGGGCGGCCAGTACAAGGTGTACAAGTACCGCCGCTACGCCGACGTGCGCCTGGTGTTCGCGCCGGAATACGCCACGGCCTTCTTCGGCGGCGATCCGGACAACTTCAACTTCCCGCGCTTCAACCTCGATAGCGCCTTCCTGCGCCTGTACGAGGACGGCAAGCCGGCGGTGACCCCCAGCCACCTGACCTGGCGGGCCACCGCCCCGGTCGAGGGCGAGCCGACCTTCGTGGCCGGCAATCCGGGCACCACCCAGCGCCAGCTGACCGTCTCGCAGCTGGAGACCAACCGCGACCTGATCATCCCGGTCGGCCAGCTGCAGCGCTCGGAGATGCGCGGCCGCCTGATCCAGTTCGGCGAGCGGAGCGAAGAGAACAAGCGCATCGCCAACCAGCCGCTGGCCGGGGTGGAGAACAGCTTCAAGGTGTTCTTCGGCCAGCAGTTCGTGCTCAGCGACAAGAAGTTCATGGACGCCAAGCGCGCCGCCGAGACGGATCTCAAGGCCAAGGTCGCCGCCGATCCGAAGCTGTCGGCCGAGATCGGCGACCCGTGGGGCGAGATCGACAAGGCGCAAGGTTCGCTAGCCGACCAGTTCGTGACCATGCGCCAGCTGGAGACCTCGGCCGGCGGCGGCTCTGACCTCTACGGCTACGCCCGCACCCTGGTGCGCGGCGCCCAGGAGCGCGCCAAGCCCTCGGCCGAGCGCCTGCCGGAATTCGCCGACACCCGCCTGCCGCTGGCCGAGAAGCGCCTGCTGGACGTCAAGCCGGTCGATGCGCCGCTGGAGCAGCTCTATCTCGAGCACTGGCTGCTGAAGACCCGCGAGTACCTGACCGCCGACGCGCCGGCGGTGAAGCTGCTGCTGGGCAAGGAAAGCCCCGAGGGCCTGTCGGCCCGCCTGGTCGCCGGCAGCAAGCTGGCCGACCCGGCTGTCCGCAAGGCGCTGTGGGACGGGGGGCTGGCCGCCGTCCAGGCCTCGGACGACCCGATGATCCAGTTCGTGCTGAAGACCGAAGGCGCGGGCCGCGAGGTGCGCAAGACCTATGAGGCCACCGTCACCGCGCCGACCGACGCGGCGGCCGAGCGCATCGCCAAGGCCCGTTTCGCGGTGCTGGGCGACAGCGTCTATCCGGACGCGACGTTCTCCCTGCGCCTGTCGTACGGCAAGGTCGCCGGCTGGACCCATCGCGGCCGCACGATCACGCCCTTCACCGACTTCGCCGGCTTCTACGACCGCGTCACCGGCGCCGAGCCCTTCGAGGCCGCGCCGCGCTGGATCGCCGCCAAGGACAAGCTGAACCCCAAGACGGTCTACGACTACGTCACCACCAACGACATCATCGGCGGCAATTCCGGCTCGCCGGTGATCGACGCCAAGGGCCGGGTGATCGGGGCCGCCTTCGACGGCAACATCCACTCGCTGGGCGGCGCCTTCGGCTATGACGGTGCGATCAACCGCACCGTGGTGGTCTCGACGGCGGCGATCACCGAGGCCCTGACCAAGGTCTACGGCCGCGACGCGCTGGTGAAGGAGCTGGTCTCGGGGAAATGATCCTGACCCCTCTCCCCCTTGCGGGAGAGGGTGGCCTCCCGGAGGGAGGTCGGGTGAGGGGTCTCTCAGACATCGAACGCCGCGACAGCCGATCGGCCGTCGCGGCGTTTTGCGTTCTTGAGGGGGAGGATGCCTCTCCTCCGTAAAATCCCCGCGAAAGCGGGGACCCAGGTGTTTTATCGTCGAGCACTGCGGGTTTCAGAAAAAGCCTGGGTCCCCGCTTTCGCGGGGATTTTACGGTAGGGGGATGCATCTCTCCCCAAATCCACATTTCACATCTGCAACACACTGAAATGTGGAATGTTTTTCGCTGGTGTCGGAGCGCGCCCGGGGCAAGGGCGCGCGTTTCTCGCGCTTCGTGCGCGTCCACCGGCACCAGGAGAAATCGCCTTGAGCGTTTCCAGCCTGAGCAGTTCTTCGATCATGCAGCAGCTGCTGCAGTCGATGCGCAGCTCCTCAACGACGTCCGCGGCCAGCGCCACGTCGTCGTCCAGTGGCTCGTCCACTGGGCAAGAAATGCAGGTCGGCAGCGGTTCACCCCCGCCGCCGCCTCCGCCGGCCATGAGCTCGCAAGGCTCCAGCGGCGAAAGTTTCAGCTCCGAAACCCTCGGCTCGCTGCTTTCCATGCAGGAAGGCGGCACGAGCCAGATGGGGGGAATGGGCGGCGGGCAGGGGATCTTCGAATCCCTCGACACCGACGCCGACGGAACCCTGTCGAGCGACGAGCTGATCACGGCCCTGAGCAGCGCCCTGGGCGAGTCGGACGACGTGTCGTCGGCCGTCGAGAGCCTGATCTCGGACGGCGACAGCGACGGCGACGGCACGCTGTCGGGCGACGAGTTCGCGGCGCTGGCCCAGGCTTCGGGCGGCGCGGGTCCGATGGGCGGTCCGCCGCCCGGACCTCCGCCGAGCGAGAGCGCGGGCGGTGGTGAAGGCGGCGGCGGTGGTGGCGGCGCTGGCGGCGCAGCCGCGGCCAGCCAGGTGTTCGACGCCCTCGACACCAACCAGGACGGCACCGTCTCGGCCGCTGAACTGGCCGCGGCCGACACCGACAGCAGCGATGCGGCCTCGGCCGCTTCCAGCCTGATCTCGGCGGCCGACAGCGACGGCGACGGCAGCCTGTCGAGCACGGAATTCTCCAGCCTGCTGGATCCGAGCTCCGACAGCGCCTCCAGCGTGATGGACACCCTGTCCAGCTCGAACCTGGCGTCGGAGATGATGCAGAAGCTGCTCCAGCAGCTGGCCGATGCGATGACCACCAGCACCGCCAGCGACGACAGCTCCAGCAGCTCGACCTCGACCCAGTCGGTGAACATCGCCGCCTGATCGGACTGAAAGCCCTCCCCCTTGATGGGGGAGGGTTGGGTGGGGGTGGTCCTGCGTTGACCGGCTATCCGGCCGGCGCCGTGTCACCCCCATCCCCGGCCCTTCCCCCATCCGCCAACGGGAAGGGGGCTATGACTTGATATTGACGCCAGTCGCCCGCCCGGCAGGCGCCGGCGCCCGCGACGCCAAAGGTTAAGCAAGCCGCTTGCGCCCGACGCGCTTGTGTTGGACAAACTGGCCCCTTGGTCGGCGTCGCGGGGGCGTCGCTTCATAATTCAAGGTTCTGCCGTTGCTTTTCCGTCCTGAGAACGTCCAGGCCCTCGCCGGCCTGGCGCTCACCCTGGGCCTCTGCTGGCTCGTCTCCGAAAACCGCAAGCGCTTCCCGTGGGTGCTGGCCGTCGGCGCCCTGATCATCCAGGTCGGCCTGGTGGTGCTCCTGTTCGGCCTGCCTCAGGCCCAGCAGATGCTGCGCGGCGTCAACGGCGCGGTCGAGGGCCTCGGCGCCTCCACCCAGGCCGGCACGGCCTTCGTGTTCGGCTTCCTCGCCGGCGGCGACCAGCCCTATCCGGTCAGCAATCCGGGCGCGGGCTTCATCTTCGCCTTCCGCGTGATGCCGGTGATCCTGGTGGTCTGCGCCCTGTCGGCGCTGCTATGGCACTGGAAGATCCTGAAGTGGGCCGCCCAAGGCTTCGGCTTCGTGTTCCAGAAGACCCTGGGCCTGCGCGGCCCGCCGGCCCTGGCCACCGCCGCCACCATCTTCATGGGCCAGATCGAAGGCCCGATCTTCATCCGCGCCTATCTCGACAAGCTGAGCCGCTCGGAACTCTTCATGCTGATCACGGTCGGCATGGCCTGCGTCAGCGGCTCGACCATGGTGGCCTACGCCACCATCCTGGCCGACGTGCTGCCCAACGCCGCGGCCCACGTGCTGACCGCCTCGATCATCTCGGCCCCGGCCGGCGTGCTGCTGGCCCGCATCGTCGTGCCGTCGGATCCGCTGGAAAAGGGCGGCGATCTGGATCTGGCCACCGAGGACAAGACCTACGGCAGCTCGATCGACGCCGTGATGAAGGGCACCACCGACGGCCTGCAGATCGCGCTGAACGTCGGCGCGACCCTGATCGTCTTCGTGGCTCTGGCCACCATGCTCGACAAGTTCCTGGCCATGCTGCCGGCCATCGGCGGCCAGCCGCTGAGCCTGACGCGCGGCCTGGGCGTGGTGTTCTCGCCGCTGGCCTGGTCGATGGGCATCCCCTGGAAGGAAGCCGGCGCCGCCGGCGGCCTGCTGGGCACCAAGCTGATCCTCACCGAGTTCACCGCCTTCATCCAGATGGCCAAGACCGGCGCGGCCACGCTGGACGAGCGCTCGCGGATGATCATGACCTACGCCCTGTGCGGCTTCGCCAACATCGGCTCGGTGGGCATGAACGTCGCCGGCTTCTCGGTGCTGGTGCCCCAGCGCCGCCAGGAAGTGCTGAGCCTGGTGTGGAAGGCCATGCTGGCCGGCTTCCTGGCCACCTGCCTGACCGGCTCGCTGATCGGCCTGATGCCGCGGGCGCTGTTCGGGCTGTAACACCCGTTGCCTCCACCTCTCCCTTCCCCCTTGATGGGGGGAAGGGCCGGGGATGGGGGTGACACGGCGTGTCCGAACGAACACCGAAGCTGACGCACGCCCCGGGCGCCGTCGGCCGCGCTCGCCGCCTTCGGCGGGACATGACCGCCAGCGGGCGGAATCTCTGGAAGGCGCTTCGAGCGCTGGATATCCACATTCGGCGCCAGGCGCCCATCGGCCGCTACGTGGCCGACTTCGTGCATCATCCGTCGCGACTCGTTATCGAGGTCGACGGCGGGCGCCACGACCTTCCCGAAGAACAGCTGCATGACGCCGAACGCGACGCCTGGCTGGCCGGGCAGGGTTATCGGGTGCTGCGCGTTCGGGACGGCGACGCCTTCGGAAAGCCCGAGGAAGTGGCCGAGCAGGTGGCGATGGAGATACGGCGGCTTGTCGTCTGACGCAGCGTCACCCCCATCCCAACCCTTCCCCCATCAAGGGGGAAGGGCTCTATTGGGCGCGGGAGGACTATCAGAATGAAGCTCTATGACAGCCGTCGCGCGCCCAATCCGCGCCGGGTGCGGTGGTTCATGGCCGAGAAGGGGATCGAGGACGTCGAGATCGTCGAGGTCGACATCTTCTCCGGCCAGCACCGCACGCCCGACTATATGGCCAGGGCCGGCCTGCCCAATGTGCCCGCGCTGGAGATGGACGACGGGACCACGATCACCGAGTCGGTGGCCATCTGCCGCTATCTGGAAAGCGTCTATCCCGAGCCGAACCTGTTCGGTCGCGACCCGCGCGAGACGGCGATCATCGAGATGTGGGCGCGGCGGGCCGAGATGCTGGTGGCCACACCGCTGATGCTGACCGTGCGCCACAGCCATCCGGCCCTGGCGGCGATCGAGACCCAGGTCCCCGAAGTGGCCGCTAACAACCGCGCCGCCGCCGAGAAGGGCATCAAGGTGCTGGACCGCCGCCTGGCCGACAGCCCGTTCATCGCTGGCGACCGCGTGACCATCGCCGACATCCTGGCGGTGACCGGCATCGACTTCGCGCGGATGGCGCGGTTCCGGCCGGATCCGGCGCTGGTCAACGTCAAGCGCTGGCTGGACGAGATGAACGCGCGGCCGGCGGCGAAGGCGGGGGTGTAGGGAGCATCTGAGCTGCGGCCGTAGCTAACGCGATCCCTCTCTCTTAGAGAGAGGGAGGGGCCCGCGCCGAAGGCGTGGGAGGGTGAGTGGTTACAACCTCACCGATCGGAGCGCGGCCAGGATATCGGCGGCGGTCCCGCCGGGGTCCGCCAAGACCCGTTCATTG
Source organism: Caulobacter sp. D5 (assembly GCF_003185805.1). GTDB lineage: Bacteria > Pseudomonadota > Alphaproteobacteria > Caulobacterales > Caulobacteraceae > Caulobacter. The sequence goes on along the minus strand of NZ_QHJY01000150.1, from coordinate 7,649 downwards.
GGGAATCTGAGAACCACGTACCCAATCCGCTCCAACGTGTCGGTACGATGATCGTCATAGACCTCACGACCGTCATGCGCGGCGCCGTCGAGCTCCACGATGAGCTTGCCCGCCTCGCAGACGAAGTCCGCGAAATAGCGGTCGATCGCGATCTGCCGCATGAACTTGAAGCCGGCGAGGCGGCGGTTGCGGACGAGCGCCCAGAGCGTCTTTTCCGCCAGGGTCTGGTTCTGGCGAAGGCGGCGGGCGTAGGCGGTCCTGTCCATGCGCAAAGCTTGGGTGCGGGGCTTTGGCGTTTTCAAGCATAGGAATTGGGGTTTTCCTGTGAGCGGCGAAACCACTCACCCTCCCATCGCTGCGCGATGGGCCCCTCCCTCTCTCTAAGAGAGAGGGTTTGAAGGGGGATTTATCCGGCATAACCTCGTTCCATGGCCGTCTCGCTGTTCACCCACGCCGACATGCTCGACCACCGGCCGGGGCCTGGCCACGTGGAGAGCCCGGCGCGGCTCAAGGCGGTGATCGACGCGCTGGAGGACGAGGCGGGTCTCGACCTGGAGCCGTTCGAGGCGCCGCTGGTCGATCCGGCCGACCTGCTGCGCATCCATCCGGCCACCTTCGTCGATTCGATCTTCGCCGCCGCGCCGCACGCGGGGATCTATGCGCTGGACCCGGACACGGTGATGTCGACCGGCAGCCTGATCGCCGCGCGACGGGCGGCCGGCGCGGTGGCGGCGGCCGTGCGTCATGTGACGAGCGGGGAGGGGAGCCGGGCCTTCTGCGCCGTGCGCCCGCCCGGCCATCACGCCGAACCGGGGACGGCCATGGGGTTCTGCGTGTTCTCCAACGTGGCGGTGGCGGCCCGCGTCGCCCAGGCCGGCGGCCTTTCGCGGGTGGCGATCGTCGATTTCGACGTCCATCACGGCAACGGCAGCCAGGCGGCGTTCGAGAACGACCCGACGGTGATGGTCGCCTCGATCCACCAGTCGCCGCTCTATCCCGGCACCGGCGATCCGTCGGAGACCGGCGTGGGCAACATCGTCAACGCCACGGTCGCGCCCGGCGCGGCGCGCGAATCCTGGCGCAAGGCGTTCGACGGGCTGATGGCGCGGGTCGACGCCTTCGCACCCGACCTCGTGCTGATCTCGGCCGGTTTCGACGCCCACCTACGTGATCCCTTGGCGCAGCAAAGCCTTGAGGCCGAAGACTTCGCCTGGGCGACGCGGGCCATCGTCGCCGTCGCGAACCGTCGAGCCAGAGGGCGTATTGTCTCCTCGCTCGAGGGCGGGTACGACCTCGAAGCGCTGGGCCGTTCGGCCCAGGCGCATGTTCGAGCGCTTCAGGAAGGATAGGGACCCGGCGCCGCGCCCCGCGCGAGCCGGACCGTCGAGGAAAATGGCCGACGCACCGACCGCCGACCAGACCGCCTCGCCCGTGGTCCGCCCACCCGGGGCGATCGTCCTGGCGCGCCACGGCGAGCCTGCCTTGTCGCGCAAGATCCACTTCAGCGCCCAGGCCTATGGCGACTGGTGGGCGCTGTACGAGGAGGGCGGCCTGCTGGCTGGCCAGACCCCGCCCGACTGCCTGCTCGACATCGCCCGCAAGGCCGACGTCATCATTTCCTCGACCCGGCGCCGTTCGATCGAGACCGCCCAGGCCATCGCCGGCGGTCGCGACTTCCCGCGCGACCCGATGTTCATCGAGGCGCCGCTGCCGCCGCCGCCCTGGCCCAGCTGGATCAAGCTGTCGCCCAAGAAGTGGGGCTTCTTCTCGCGCTTCTGGTGGTGGTTCTTCGATCACCACATGGGCCAGGAAAGCCGCAAGCAGGCCGAGGTTCGCGCGGACGCCGCCGCCGACGCCCTGATCGCCCTGTCGCAGGACGGCCGGAACGTGCTGCTGGTGGCCCACGGCTTCTTCAACACCATGATCGGCGTGGCGCTGCAGAAGCGCGGCCTGAAGAAGACGCTCGACCAGGGCTTCCAATACTGGTGCGTCAAGCGTTTCGAGCGCTCCTGAAGCCTCACAGCCGTTGCCCGCACGCGCCTGCCCAACTAGGGTGCCTGCTTCTCCCTGGAGTAGAAATGACCGACGCCGCTTCCCCTGCGCATGATCTTTCGGCCCTGAGCTTCGAGCAGGCCCTGGCCGAGCTGGAGAAGATCGTGTCCGAGCTGGAATCGGGCCAGGCGCCGCTGGAGCGGTCGATCGACATCTACGAGCGCGGCGCGGCCCTGAAGGCCCACTGCGAGAAGAAGCTGGAAGCCGCGCGCCTGAAGGTCGAGAAGATCGTGCTCGGCCAGGGCGGCGCCGCGGGCGTCGAGCCGGCCGAGTTCTCCTGATGGGTCAGGCCGCCGCGAAGATCTCGCCGACGATCGCGTTCGAGGATTTCGAGCGCGTGGACATCCGCGTCGGCACGATCACGCAGGCGCAGGCCTTTCCCGAAGCCCGCAAGCCGTCCTACAAGCTGACGATCGACTTCGGGCCCGCGATCGGCGTCAAGCGTTCGTCGGCCCAGGTGACCCGCCACTACGCGATCGACCAGCTGGTCGGACGCCGCGTGGCGGCGGTGGTGAACTTCAAGCCGCGCCAGATCGGCCCGTTCATGTCGGAGGTCCTTTGCCTGGGCTTTCCCGACGACGAGGGCGAAGTCGTCCTCGTGACGGTGGATCGCGCGGCGCCGAACGGGGGAAAGCTGTTTTGAGCGACCTTGGTAAGCGCATCGCCCAGGCGGCCGACATCGTCACCGTGGCGCTCGACGAGCTGTTGCCGCGCGCCGACGGGCCCGAAAGCCGCCTGACCGAGGCCATGCGCTACGCGGCGCTGGGTCCGGGCAAGCGCCTGCGGCCGTTCTTCGCGCTGGAAACCGGCAAGATGTTCGACCTGCCCGAGCGGCCGGTGCTGCGGGCGGCCTGCGCGCTGGAGTGCATCCACGCCTACAGCCTGGTGCACGACGACCTGCCGGCGATGGACGACGACGACATGCGCCGCGGCCGTCCGACCGTGCACGTACAATATGACGAGGCGACCGCGATCCTGGCCGGCGACGCCTTGCAGACGGCCGCCTTCGAGATCATGGCTCACCCCGACACCCACGACGACGGCCATGTCCGCTCGGAACTGGTGCGCAAGCTGGCCATCGCCTCGGGCGCGCGCGGCATGTGCGGCGGCCAGATGATCGACCTCCTGGGCGTTCGCGACGACCTGGGCGCGGTGGCGCGCATGCAGCGCCTGAAGACCGGCGCCCTGATCGCCTTCGCCTTCGAGATCCCGCTGATCATCGGCCGGGCCAAGGAAGCCGAGCGCGCGGCCCTGATGGGCTTCGCCCAGGACCTGGGGCTGGCCTACCAGATCGTCGACGACATTCTCGACGCCGAGGGCGACGTCGCCTTGCTGGGCAAGGCCGCGGGCGGCAAGGACGCGGTCAAGGGCAAGGCCAACTACGTCACCCTTCTGGGCCTCGAAGCCGCCAAGGAACGCGTGGAGCTTCTGGCCGCGCAGACCAAGGCCCATCTCGATATCTTTGGCGACAGGGCCGATCATCTGCGCGACAGCGTTGATTTCGTGCTGGACCGCCGCAACTGACCGCGCTTTCTACGAACATGCCGACGCAAACGCCTCTTCTCGACTCGATCACCTCGCCCGCCGACACGCGGGGTCTGTCGGTCGCCGAACTCAAGCAGCTGGCGCAGGAGGTCCGGGCCGAGACGATCGACGCCGTCTCCGTGACCGGCGGCCACCTGGGCGCGGGCCTGGGCGTGGTCGAACTGACCGTGGCCCTGCACCACGTCTACGAGACGCCCAAGGACATCCTGATCTGGGACGTCGGCCACCAGGCCTATCCGCACAAGATCCTCACCGGCCGCCGCGACCGCATCAAGACGCTGCGCCAGGGCGGGGGCCTGTCGGGCTTCACCAAGCGGGCCGAGAGCCAGTACGACCCGTTCGGCGCGGCCCACGCGGCCACCTCGATCTCGGCGGCGCTGGGCTTCTGCGCCGCGCGCGACGCGAAAGGCGAGGACAACGCCGTCGTGGCCGTGATCGGCGACGGCTCGCTGGGTGCGGGCATGGCCTATGAGGCGATGAACGCGGCGACCGACGCCACGCGCCAGCTGACCGTCATCCTCAACGACAACGACATGTCGATCGCCCCGCCGGTGGGCGGGATGAGCGCCTATCTGGCCAACCTCGTCTCGGGCGGCGTCTATCGCAAGGCGCGCAAGCTGGGCAAGACGGTGGTGGAAAAGCTGCCGACCCCGATCCGCGACGCGGCCCGCAAGGCCGAGGAATACGCCCGCGGCATGGTCACCGGCGGCACCTTCTTCGAGGAGCTGGGCTTCCACTATGTCGGCCCGATCGACGGCCACGACATGGACGCCCTGGTCTCGGTGCTGAAGAACGCCCGGGAATTCAAGGAAAAGCCGGTCCTCGTCCACGTCGTCACCCAGAAGGGCAAGGGCTACGCCCCGGCCGAGGGCGCGGCCGACAAGCTGCACGCCGTGGCCAAGTTCGACGTCGTCACCGGCCAGCAGCAGAAGGCGGCCGCCGGCCCGCCCAGCTACACCAAGGTGTTCGCCCAGGAACTGGTCAAGCAGGCGGCCAAGGACGACAAGATCGTCGCCATCACCGCCGCCATGCCCTCGGGCACGGGCCTCGATGTGTTCGAAAAGGCCTTCCCGACCCGCACCTTCGACGTCGGCATCGCCGAGCAGCACGCGGTGACCTTCGCCGCGGGCCTGGCCGCCGACGGCATGAAGCCGTTCGCGGCGATCTATTCGACCTTCCTGCAGCGCGGCTACGACCAGGTGGTCCACGACGTGGCGATCCAGCGCCTGCCGGTGCGCTTCGCCATGGACCGCGCCGGTCTGGTGGGCGCCGACGGTCCCACGCACGCCGGTTCGTTCGACATCGGCTTCATGGGCGCTTTGCCCGGCATGGTGCTGATGGCCGCCGCCGACGAGCTGGAGCTGGCCCGCATGGTCGCCACCGCCGTCGAGATCGACGACCGCCCCAGCGCCTTCCGCTATCCGCGCGGCGAGGGCGTGGGCCTGGAACTGCCGGCCGGTCCGGCCGAGCCCCTGGAGATCGGCAAGGGCCGCATCGTCCGCGAAGGCACCAGCGTCGCCATCGTCTCGTTCGGCACGCGTTTGTCGGAAAGCCTGAAGGCGGCCGACCTGCTGGCCGCGCGCGGTCTTTCGGCGACGGTCTGCGACGCCCGCTTCGCCAAGCCGCTGGACCTTGACCTGCTGCTGCGCCTGGCGCGCGAGCATGAGGCCATCGTCACGGTGGAGGAGGGGGCCATGGGCGGCTTCGGCGCCTTCGTGCTGCAGGCCCTGGCCCAGCACGGCGCGCTCGATCGCGGCCTGAAGATTCGCACGCTGGGCCTGCCCGACGTGTTCCAGGACCAGGACAAGCCCGACGTCATGTACGCCGAGGCCGGTCTCGACGCCGAAGGCATCCTGCACGGGGCGCTGTCGGCGCTGGGCATGGACAATGTCAGCGCCGCGGGGCGGCGGGCCTGATCTCTGATCCTTCTCCCCCTGCGGGAGAAGGTGTCGGCGAAAGCCGACGGATGAGGGGTCTCTCAAAAGTCAGACGCCGCGAAAGCTGATCGGCTTTCGCGGCGTTTCTGTGCGTGCGACCCCTCACCCGACCCCCGCCTTCGCGGGGGCTACCCTCTCCCGCATGGGGAGAGGGATCAGGTGTCGCAGGCCTCGAAGAACGCCTTCACGCGGACGCGCTCGTCGCTGCTGGCCGAGATGCTGTGGCGCTTGCCGGCGTTAAGGATTGCAAGATCACCCGTGCGGCGAAAATTGCCTAGCGCAGGGTCGCGCGGGCTCGTCCGGGCCAGCAGGAAGGGCCCGGTTCCGCCGTCGTCGGCGGTTTTCGCGGCCAGGCGCGACGTCTGGTCGCGGCTGGCGAGCGCTATGGCGCCGCCCGCGATCCCGCTGGCCGAGACCTCGACCGGCCCGCCCGCCGTCGGACAGGCCAGCATCAGCAGCACCTCGTCGCTGGAGGGGCGGCCGTAGGCCAGCTTGGGACCTTCGCCGGGCTCGTTGAGATAGGCCCAGGCATAGGCGGAATTTGCCGCCCGCTCGTGCGCGCAGGCCGCCGCGAGCAGCGCGACGAACGCGACGGCGGCGGTGCGGACGGGAAGGCGGAAGCTGGGCACGGGCGGATCTCCTTGCTTGGAGAACGCCCCGCCGCGCCCGGCGGTTTCTGCCGATCGGCCGGCGCGCCCCAGGAAGACCCTGGGCGCGCCGGCCGCCGCAAGATTGTACCCAGCCGTCCGGACGTGTCCGGGACGGCCCTTCAATCCATCAGAACGGCGAGAACTTCTCGACCAGGGCCTGGCCGGCCGGGGTCTTCTGCACGCGGCTGATGTCGCCGCGACCGCCGTAGCTGATGCGGGCCTCGGCGATCTGGGTGTGCTTGATGGTGTTGGCCGAGGAGATGTCTTCCGGACGCACGATGCCGGCCACCGTCAGCTGGCGCAGCTCGTTGTTGGTCTTCACTTCCTGGGTGCCCTGGATGACCATGTTGCCGTTGGGCATGACCTGCGAGACGACCGCGGCGATGGTCAGGCTGATCTTTTCCGAGCGGCTGACGCTGCCGGCGCCGGCGTTGGAGAAGCCCGAGTTGCTGTTGACGGCGTTCGACGGGTCGAAACCGCCCGGCAGAACCTTGCCCAGGCTCGACTCCAGGCCGAAGAAGTTGCTCAGGCCCGCCGTGCCCGACGAGGTGCGCGAGGACTTGCTGGTGTTGGAGGTGCTGGCGCTGTCGTCGATCTCGATCAGCACGGTGACGATGTCGCCGACGCGGCTGGCGCGCTGGTCGTTGAAGAAGGCGCGGGCGCCGACCCGCCACAGCGAGTTGGCCGAGGCGGCCTGCGGGGCCGGTTCGCGGGCCGAGACGTAGCTGGGGGTCATCGGAGCGAGCGAGGCGGGGTAGCCGACCGGGGCCAGCTCGGGGCCCTTGACGGCCTCCTTGACGCTGGAGCAGGCGGCGATCGGGGCGAGCAGGGCGAGGGCGACGAAGGCGGCGGGACGCATGGACATCTCTGTGCTCTCTTAGCGGGCGGCGTAGCGCACGGAATTGCGGGGAGCCTTCAGGGCTTGCGCCTGAGGGCCGACGACGGCCGAACCGGGGCCGGTGGCCACCGCTTCGATGATCTTCTTGCTGGCGGTGTTCTGGACGCTGAAGGTCTCGCCTACAGCCGCACCGCCTATGGCCTTGCCCTGCAAGGTGAGGGCCACGCCGTCGTAATCGTAGGTGACTGCGACAACATCGCCCTTGGCGATGACCTGGGCGGCGGAAACGTCGCGCAGGGCGGCGGCCGCGCCTTGGCGCAGCGGGCGTTTGGCGCTCATGCCGATCATGGCGTCGGCGTCGCGGGGAGCATCCATGGGCGCGGCGGCGACCTTGATACACACCAGGTCCGCGGGCTGCACGACCTCGCCGGCGGCGAGGCTGCGGGCATAGGCAAGAACCTCCACGTTGCCGCGCTGGACGCCGGCGCCGCCGGCCAGCTGGCCGCCGTTCTCGACGCCCTGGCGGACGATGACGCGGCGCAGGCCCTGGGGATTGGCCCAGTCCAGGCCGGCGCGGCGGGCGGTCATCTGCAGCTGGGCGGCGTCGAGCACGACGCTGGGGCCGGC
>NZ_QHJY01000149.1 GCF_003185805.1 Caulobacter sp. D5 | reverse complement strand
CAGGGCGGCGGCGCGGCTTTCGAACGGGAAGTGGCTCGCGCTGGCCGGCATCTTGCCGCGGGCGTTGACCGCCGGGTTCTCCCAGTCGGGGCGGGAGGAATCGATCTGCACGGGGTCGACTCGGGGCGTTTCCTCCGCCTGGGCGGCGAGGCCGATCGCCAGCCAGGCCGCGCCCGCCATCATGCTTGCCTTCATTACACTCACTCCCTGACCCGAGCCTCGTTCAGCCCGCGTCGCTTTTCCAGTCCGGCTGCGCTCAACGCTCAGGTGAGGCGCTGTCACCGCTGGTTGCGACCTATCTATTTTGGCCTGACCAATTTGCAATTCCGAAAAATATTTTCTAGATTGTCTCGGGAAAATAATATACAAATCAATTTAACAATACGAAAAAAGCCAGCGATATCAAACTGATCGTCGTTGGTTTACGGGCGCGGCACCGTGTGGGTTCCATCTCCACATTGCCCTGGCCAATCGCAAGATTGCTGGGACCGGTACCGCGAGAGGGGTTGGCTGAAAAGCTGTCACGCAAGACGGCGGGCCATAACGAGGAGGGAACGAAATTGAAGTCCAAGATCAGCTCGATGCGCGTCCTGAAGGTCGCGCTTCTGTCCGCAACTGTCATGGGCGGCCTGCCGGCGCTCGCCATGGCCCAGGAAGCCGCCGCGACCCAGAACGACACGGTCGACACCGTCGTCGTCACGGGTTTCAAGAAAAGCTACGCCGACGCCGTTCGCACCAAGAAGAACGCCGTTGAGATCACCGACGGGATCTCGTCCGACGGCCTGGGCCGCTTCCCCGACCTGAACGTCGGCGAGGCCCTGCAGCGTATCCCCGGCGTCCAGATCAACCGCGAGGCCGAGGGCCGCGACGCCACCATCAACCTGCGCGGCATGCCCGGCGAATACGCCCGCAACACGCTGAACGGCCAGTCGTTCGCCGGCCCCGCGCTGCTGCGCGACAACCAGGGCTCGCCGCTGGGCGCGTTCAATTCCGACATCTTCTCGGCCTTCGTGATCCAGAAGTCGCCGATGGCCAACACCGTCTCGGGCGGTCTCTCGGGCAATGTCGACCTGCAGATCGCGCCGGCGCTGTCGCGCAAGGACGGCGGCTTCATGAAGGCGTCCTACGAGTACAACACCCTGGGCAGCCTGGGCGCGCCGGCCGCGACCATCGGCTACAACAAGCACCTCACCGACGACCTCGCGGTGTTCGGCACCCTGGCCTACAAGAAAGAGAACTTCCGCCGCGATACGATCCGTCTCAACAGCTACGACTACCTGACGTCGGCGATGACGGGCCTGACGCCGACCCAGTTCAACGCCACCTACGGCCAGTACTATTCGGCCACGGCCTGCCCGACCAGCGCGACGTCCTACTGCCGCTCGCTGGGCCAGGCCCTGGGTCTGACCCAGGCGCAGGCCGCGGCCTACACGACCAGCAACACCGGTTCGACCAGCAGCAACGGCGTCTGGGCCAACAGTCAGATCCGCCAGTACACCCGCATGAACGTGGGCGAGGTCTGGTCGGGTACGGCCGGCGTCGAGTGGCGCCCCAACGACGACACCAAGATCGGCCTGATCGGCTTCAAGACCGATCGCAACCTGCCTGACACCGTCCAGTACTTCCTGATCAACACCGTCCTGCCGTCGTCGACGGCCGGCGCGGGTACGGTGATCACGCCGACGGGCACGCCGGTGAAGACCAACGACGGCCGCTACCTGTACCAGAGCTACACGTTCGCCAACATGAACGCGCTGTCCTCGACCCGTCTGTATTCACAGCGCCAGAAGTCGGACGGTCTGCTCGGCACCTTCGACTGGAAGAACGAGGACTGGCGCGTCGCCGCCGCCCTGACCCTGTCGTCGGGCTACAACGCCTCGGTCGAGACCGAGGTCGACGTCGCCAACTACACCCGCGCGGGCGGCAACGGCGTCACCGGGTCGCTGACCACCGGCCTGGATGACATCGGCAACTTCATCTACACCACCTCGCCCAACCCGCAGAACTCGATCACGACCGGCCAGACCTGGACCTGGGGCGGAACCTCCGACCCGACGTCGTTCTACAACAACGGCGCCAAGGCCAACTCGACCAACCAGATCCAGATCCAGGGCACCGAGAGCTTCGCCGAGAACGAGCTGAACAGCGCGGCGTTCGACGTCGAGCGCTTCACCCAGCTGGGCCCGATCAAGAGCATCCAGGCCGGCGTGCGCCTGGAGCGCGAGAAGTACGTGTCGACCGGCTACCGCGTCTACGCCTACGGCGCGCAGCTGCAGAACATCACCTCGAGCATGATGATCACGTCGCCCTTCGTCGACGATTTCATGGGCGGCAAGGGCGGCAGCTACAATCGCAACTGGCAGGTGTTGAACATCCGCGAGTTCCTGAACGCCGTCCGTCCGGTCACGGCCTACCAGAGCGGCGGCCTGTCGAGCCAGGGCTTCAACATCCAGTACTCCGACAGCAGCTACTACGATAAGAACTTCACCAACGAGAACGATATCAATCAGTTCTACATTCAGGCGAAGTACGACACTGAGATCTTCGGTCACGGCCTGCGCGGCAACTTCGGTGGCCGCTACGAAGACACCAAGAACACCATCACGACCCTGGATCGCACGACCGCGCCGACCGACTCGATCGGCTCGGCCACGGCCTTCAAAACCGAGAAGTACGTCAACAAGTACGACTACTTCCTGCCGTCGGCGATCTTCGTGGCCGACGTCACCGACGACCTGATCCTGCGCGGCGCCTACTACAAGACCTATGTGCGCCCGCACCCGCGCCAGTACTCGCCGTCGACCAAGGTCAGCCCGACCCAGATCCTCAACACCAGCCTGACTTCGGGCAGCGTCAACGTCTACGACGTCTCGGTGCAGATCGGTAACAACAAGCTGAAGCCCTATCTGGCCGAGTCCTTCGACCTGTCGCTGGAGTGGTACAACCGCCCCAACGGCCTGGTTTCGCTGGCCTATTTCCGCAAGAACATCACCGGCCGCATCGCCTCGACCTCCGACCCGGCGCTGCTGTGCCCGGCCGATGGCTCGACCTGGGGCTTCGGCGCCCTGTCGTGGGACGGCACCTACTGCACGGCCACCGCGCTCAGCAGCACGACCAAGCAGGTGCACGTCAACGCCAGCGGCGCCTACAACCTCGACAAGCCGACCACCGTCGAGGGCGTCGAGTTCAACATCCAGCAGAACCTCGATTTCCTGCCGGGCTTCTGGAAGAACTTCGGCGGCAGCTTCAACTATGCCTACACGACGTCGAAGAGCCCGGCGATCGCCCCGTTCCCGGGCATCTCCAAGCACAATGTCAACGTCATCGGCTACTACGAGACGCCGAAGTTCGGCGTGCGCATGGTCTACAACTATCGCTCGGCCTACGACCTGAACGCCAACGGCACCTACAGCGGCGGCTCACGCTCGGTTAAGCCGCGCGGCCAGTTGGACATGTCGGCGTCCTACAACGTCAACGACCAGCTCACCGTCTCGCTGGACGCCTACAACCTGACCGACGCGGTCCGCTTCGAATACGAGAACGACTACCAGGTCTCGCGTTGGGTCGACTACGACGGCCGCACCTTCACTCTGACGGCGCGCGCCACGTTCTAAAGTTCACTTCCCCCAGTGATGCACTCGATAGCCGGTCCCTCCGTGGACCGGCTATATTTTCTCTTCTGCGGTGCCTGCCGGGTGACTCGCGGAAGGCCTGAGACCGGAAGGATTTCGATGCCGGGACTACGCGCTGGACTTTCCACCCTGCTGGCGACCCTCTTGGCCACGACCGCCCTGGCGGCGGGCCCGATCGCCCAGGCCGCCCCCGCCCAGTCCCTCTACAAGCTTCCCGCCCTCGAGGTCGGCCTCGGCAACGACAACGAAGGCGACACCATTCCCGGGCCGACCCTGCCCAACGGCTCGATCCATCCCTCGCCCGAGACGCCCAATCCCAGCAACGCCGGCTACAACGCCGCCGAGCCGATCAGCGGCTTCGCTCAGCTGCATTCGCAGGGCTCCGGCGGGGTCACCACCTACGGCACGTTCCTGCTGTCGCCCCAGGTGGGCCAGCCTGAATTCGATGAGACGGCCCACCTGTCGCCCAAGGCCAACGAGGTGCTGGCGGCCGACGCCTATTCGGTTCGCCTGACGCGCTACGGCGCCAAGGTCGAGGTGACGCCGGCGCACTATGCGGCGATCTATCGCCTGACCTATCCCGACACCGACCAGGCCCAGCTGGTGTTCGACGTCACCCGCAAGGTCGGCGGCCTCGTCGCCTCGGACCAGGCGGACGTGAAGCTCTATCCGGCCGAGGGCAAGATCGTCGGCCACGTGAAGGCCAAGGGCTACTGGAACCCGGCCCTGATCGACATCTGGTTCGTGGCCAAGTTCGACCAGAAACCCGTCGCCTGGGGCGTCTTCGACAAGGCCGAACGCCGCGCCGGCGCGACCGAAGGCAAGACCGGTCCCGACGAGCGCCTGGGCGCCTGGCAGACCTTCAAGACGACCGCCGGCAAGCCGCTGCTGGTCAAGGTCGCCGTGTCCTTCACCAGCGCCGAAACGGCCGAGGCCCTGCTGGACCGCGAGATCCCCGACTGGAGCTATGACCGTGTCCGCCAGCAGGCCCAGGCGGCCTGGAACGAGCGGCTGGGCGAGATCGAGGTCTCCGGCCTGGACGAGGCGCAGACCCGCCGCTTCTACACGGCCTTCTACCATGCCTCGACCCATCCCCGGGACCGCAGCCTGGACCAGCCCGCCAAGGAGCTGGGGCGTCCCAACTGGGACGACCACTACACCCTGTGGGACACCTACCGGACGCTGTTTCCGCTGATGTCGGTGCTGCGCCCCAGCGACTACGCGGCCAACATCAACTCGCTGATCCACACCTTCGACAAGTTCGGCGCGGCCGACACCGCCATCATCGGCGGCCAGAACTATCACGTGGGGCAGGGGGGCGACGAAGTCGACAACGTGCTGGGCGAGGCGGCCCTGCGGGGTGCGGCGGGCGTCAACTGGAACGACGCCTGGCGGCTGACCCACTTCAACGCCTTCGAGCGCCGTCGCCCGCGCTATCTGGAGAGCGGCTGGTTCGGCGTCGGCGACCGTAGTCCCGAGCCGAACAACCAGCGCGCCAAGTCGGGCTCCTCGACCCTGGGCTTCGCGCTCAACGACTATTTCGCCGCCCAGGTCGCGGCCAAGGCCGGACACGCCGACGAGGCGGGCGTCCTGCTGAAGCGCTCTGCCAACTGGCGTAAGATCTGGAACCCGGAGACCACGAGCGATGGCTTTGCCGGCTTCCTGATGCCGCGCTATCCGGACGGCAAGTTCCAGGACATCGATCCCAAGCTCGGCTGGGACGGCAAGGTCCACAACAATGTCGGCTATTACGAGGGCACGGCCTGGATCTATTCCTACGGCGTGCTGCACGACCTGCCGGGCCTGATCGAGGCCATGGGCGGCCGGGTGCGCTTCAACGAGCGCCTGAACCACGCCCTCGACGCGGGCCTGATCGACATCACCAACGAGCCGTCCTTCGCCACCCCCTGGCTGTTCCACGCCCTGGGCCGGTCGGACCTGTCATCCTACTGGTCGGGCGAGGTGTTCAAGCACTTCACTGCCACCGCCTATCCGGGCGACGAGGACGCAGGCGCGATGAGCTCCAACTACGTCTTCAATCGCCTGGGCCTGTTCCCGAAGCTCGGCAGCGACCTCTTCTACCTGCACGGCCCGCGTCACCCGAAGAGCGTGCTGCACCTGGAGGGCGGCCGGTCGCTGGAAGTCGTCGCGGCCAATGCCGGAGCGGATCGTCCCTACATCGCCGCGGCCAGCCTGAACGGAAAGCCGCTGGCCGGTCCCTTCATCACCCAGGCGCAGGTGCTGGCCGGCGGCGTGCTGAGCTTCACCATGAGCGACAAGCCCGGCCAGTGGGCGTACGACGGCGCGGTGCTGAACAGCGACGCCAGCGTCGCGGCCCTGGCCGACGGCAAGACCTCGACGGCCTGGAGCGCCTCGACCGGTCAGTCGGCGACCTTCATCCGTCCCGCGGCGACCTGCCTGAAGGCCTACACCGTCAGCGTCGGCGCCAAGGCGGCCGATCCGACCGCCTGGCGGTTCAGCGGCTTCGACGGCAAGCGCTGGGTGAAGCTCGACGAGCGGCGCGGCGAGCGCTTCGACCATCGCCAGGCCACCCGCAGCTTCGACCTGAAGTCCGTCAAGGCCTATGCCCGCTATCGCCTGGAGCTGACCGCCGGCAAGGCGGTCGAGGTGTCCGAGGTCGAGTTGATCGCCGGAACCGGCTGCCGTTGAGGTTCGGCGCGTCGTCGCCGTCCTATCCAGTACAAGACCCGCCACGCGTAGGGAGGCCCGGGCCTATGAAGATGTCGAAGTCGATCTGGCGCGGCGCCCTGGCGCTCGTGCTCTGCCTCGGCGCCGTCCAGGCCGCTCAAGCCCAGAGACGCGGCGAAGTGGGCGCGATCTTCACCGACAGCCTTTCGCGCGGCGGTTTCGTGCTGGTCGAGACGGGCAGGGCGCCGACGATCGTGGTCGATCCCGCCGACGCCGCCGTCGTGCGCCATGCCGCCGACGACCTGGCCGACGACCTCAAGACCGTCACCGGCCAGCAAGCGGCCGTGTCGGACGCGCCTTCGGGCAAGACGGCCATCCTGGTCGGCACCCTGGGCCACAGCAAGGTTATCGACGCCCTGGTCGCGGCCAGGAAGATCGACGTGTCGCGGCTCTCGGGCGCCTGGGAAAGCTTCGTCATCGCCTCGGTCGACCGTCCGGCGCCCGGCGTCGACAAGGCCCTGGTGGTGGTCGGCAGCGATCGGCGCGGCGCGGCCTTCGGCGTCTACGAGGTGGCCCAGGCCATGGGCGTGTCGCCCTGGGCCTGGTGGGCCGACGTTACGCCCGCTCACAAAGACAAGCTGTTCGTCGCCGCCGGCGTCCATCGCTTCGGCCCGCCGTCGGTTCGCTACCGCGGCGTTTTCGTCAACGACGAGGACTGGGGCCTCTATCCGTGGGCGGTGAAGACCTTCGATCCCGAGCGCGGCGACATCGGGCCCAAGACCTATCGCCGGATCTTCACCCTGCTGCTGCGCCTGAAAGCCAACACCCTGTGGCCGGCCATGCACCACACGACCGCGCCATTCAATTCCGATCCCGAGAACGCCAAGCTGGCGCAGGAGTACGGCATCGTCATGGGCTCGTCCCACGCCGAGGCCATGCTGCGCAACAATGTCGGCGAGTGGAAGGACGACCCGGCCAAGTTCAACTACGCCACCAATCCCGAGGGCGTGAAGGCCTATTGGGAAGAGCGCGCCAAGGCCAATGGCCCCTACGAGAGCCTCTGGACCCTGGGCATGCGCGGCATCCACGACACCGGCATGGTCGGCCCCAAGACCATGGAGGAGAAGGTCGCTCTGCTGGACAAGATCATCGCCGACCAGCGCGAGGTCCTGGCCAAGAACATCCCCGGCGACGTCTCCAAGGTTCCGCAGATCTTCGTGCCCTACAAGGAGGTGCTGGAGATCTACCGCGCCGGCGTGAAGGTGCCCGACGACGTCACCATCGTCTGGCCCGACGACAATTTCGGCTACATCCGCCAGTTCCCCAGCGCCGAGGAAGCCGGCCGCAAGGGCGGGGCGGGCGTCTACTACCACCTGTCGTATCTGGGTTATCCGCTGGCCTATCTGTGGCTGGGCACGACGCCGCCGGCCCTGGTGCAGGAGGAGATGATCCACGCCTGGGACAAGGGCGCGCGCAGCGTCTGGATCGCCAATGTCGGCGACATCAAGCCGGCCGAGATCGGCGCCAGCCACTTCCTGGAGATGGCCTGGGACATCGACCGCTGGCGGGGCAAGACCCAGCGCCAGTTCCTGGCCGACTGGACCGGCCGCGCCTTTGGCCCCGCCCTTGGAGGCAAGGCGGCCGAGCTGCTCGACGCCTATTATCGCCTGAACTTCGAGCGCCGGCCCGAGCATCTGGAATGGCAGCCCCAGGCCGAGAACCGGCACCTGTCGAGCTACACGCCCGACGAGGTCAACGACCGCCTGCGCGCCTTCCGCAAGCTGGTCGCTGAAACCAAGACCGCGAGCGCCGACGTGCCGCCGTCGCTGGCCGACGCCTGGTTCGAGCTGGTCGAGTTCCCGATCCGCGTCTCGGCGGCGGCCAACATGCGGTTCTTCGCGGCCGAGCGGTACAACGAGCTGGTCGACAAGCAGCAGGCCATGGCCCGCTCGGCCGGCGGCGCGGCCGTCGAGGCCCAGGCCGAGATCACGGCTCTCACCAACAAGTTCAACAACCAGGTCGCTGGCGGCAAGTGGCACTGGCTGATGCCGGAGGAGCCGGCCGACAGCCAGTGGCGGATCTACCGCGCCCGTCCGATCCCGACGCCGAGCCTTGGCCTCGTCTCCGATCCGGCGGCGTTCCTGGCCGTGGTCGACGGCAATTCGCCGGCCAATTCGCCGATCGTCGAGGCCGAGGCCTTCGCCGCCAACACCGGCTGGCGTCTGGTCGAGGGCGTTGGTCGCGGGCGCGGCGTCATGCTGGCCGATGCGCCCGGCGCGACCCTGACCCTGTCGGTCGACGTCGCCAGCGCCGACGGCCGCCGCGTGCAACTGGGCGTCCTGCCGATCTTCCCCGACGGCCAGGCCCAGGACATCGCCTTGGACGTCAGCATCGATGGCGGTCCGGCCGAGCGCGTGACCCTGCCGCGCAAGGTCGGCTCGCCGGCCTGGGCCGAGGGGGTGCTCGACAACCTGCTGAAGCCTGTCGTCGGCCCCTCGCTGTCGCCGGGGCGGCATACCGTGGTGGTGACGGCGCGCGTCGGCCGCGTGGGCCTCGACCGCGTCCGCCTGGTCGTTCCCGAGCAGGTGGCGACGCACGAGAACCACTGAAGGTGACTTCTCCCTTCCCCCTTGATGGGGGAAGGGCCGGGGATGGGGGTGACCTGCTGAGTTGGCGACAGTGCTGCGTCCCACGCCGCGCCACCGCCACCCCAACCCTCCCCCATCAAGGGGAGGGAGCTTAGGCGGCGCTCCCTAAAGCCCGTTCGGCGGCGGCGTGAACGTCGTCGCCCAGGCCGACGGCGCGGGGCCCATGGTCAGCTCCAGCACACCGCCCCTGGCCAGCTCGTCATGAGTGATCCAGGCGCGGTCGATCGGCTTGCCGTTCAGCCTGGCCGCCGTGACATAGCGGTTGGCCTCCGAGGCGGCCGGCGCCGAGACCACGAAGGTCTTGTCGCCTTCCAGCGCGATGGCGCTGCGCGTGAACACCGGCGAGGCGATGTAGTAGTAGGGCTGGCCCGCGTTCGGATAGAGCCCGACGGCGTTCCAGACGTACCAGCTCGACATAGCGCCGGCGTCGTCATTGCCCGGCAGGCCGGTGCGGGTGGCGCGATAGTGCTTGGTCATCAGCTGGCGGGCGATCTCGGCCGTACGGTCGGGCCGGCCGGCGTGGATGTAGAGGTACGGGGCCAGGATGTCCGGCTCGTTGCCCTGCGAATAGTGGCCGTCGAACAGGTGGTCGAGCCAGGCCACGAAGCCCTTGGCGCCGCCCGTCTTGGTCATCAGGCCCGCCACGTCCTGCGGGACGTAGGTCGAGTACTGCAGGGCGTTGCCCTCGTAGAACACCGCGTCCCACCACGGCCCCGAACGGTCGGGATATTCGTAGGTGCAGCTGTAGTTCTCGACCCATTCGCCGTTGGGGTAGCGGGGGCGCACGCAGCCCAGGCTGTCGTCCCAGATGTTCTTCCAGTTGCCCGAGCGCGCGATGTAGCGCTTGGCGTCCTCAGTCTTGCCCAGGGCCTTGGCCACCACGCCGATGGCGTAGTCGTCATAGGCGTATTCCAGGGTGCGCGAGGCCGAGCGGGTCTGCGTGAAGGGCACGTAGCCGAGCTTCAGATAGTCCTTCAGCACGCGGCCCTGCAGGAAGGGCTGGTCGCTGTCGACCTCGCCGTTCTTGCGCAACGCCTCATAGGCCAGGGGCAGGTCGAAACCGCCCAGCTTCTTGACCACGGCGTCGGCCACCAGGATGTCGCCGTTCGAGCCGCCCTGGGTCATGCCGTTGGCCCCGGCGATGCGGGAGTCGGGCATCCAGCCGGTATGCTTGTAGGTGTCGATCAGGGAACGGAGCATGTCGCGCTGCCGCTGCGGCTGGATCACCGTCATCAGCGGATGCAGCGTCCGGAACGTGTCCCACAGGGTGTAGAAGTCCTCGTAGTGAGGCTCGTCCGACTTCCACCAGACGTTCTCGCCCGACAGGTCGTGCGGCATGGTGTGCGAGCGGTAGAGGGCGGAATAGAAGATCCGTTGCTGCTCGTCGCTGCCGCCCTGCACCTGGATCTTGGCCAGGGCCTGCGCCCACTGCGCCTTGGCCGCCTCGTGATAGGCGTCGAAGTCCCAACCGGGCATTTCCTCGGCCAGGTTGGCGCGGGCCTGGTCGGCGCTGACGAACGACACGGCCAGCTTCATCTGCACCTGGCGGTCGGTGGTGGTGTCGAAGGTCAGCCAGGCGCCCAGGCGGTTGGAGAACTCGCGCTCGGTGTCGTACTCGATCATCAGGCCCTGGCGGTTGGCCGCGCTCTTGACCTGCGAGCCGCCTTCGGCGCGACCCAAGCCGGGCTTGGCCTCGAACCAGCCCTGGCCGGCCGTCCACGAGCCGAAGGCCTTGGCCGGGCGATCGACGACGGCGTGGAAATAGAGGGTGTAGGGCGTGGGGTTCCAGCCGCCCTCGACCGTGACCTCGCCGGCCAGGGTGTGGTCGTCGATCAGCTCCACCTTGGCCAGCCGCACCCGTTGGCCGCGCCCGCGCATGGCCACCACCGAGCTGACGTCGAAGATCAGCTGGCTCTGGGCATTGGCCGGATAGGTCAGGCGCTGGAAGCCGACCCGGCGCGAGGCCGTCAGTTCGACCTTGATGCGCTCGGCCTCGCTATTGCCCAGGCCCACGGCGTAGTAGCCGGGCGAGGCCTGCTCATCGGTCTTGCCGAAGTGCAGGTGGTTCAGCTTCAGCGGCCCCACCGTGGGCGTGGCCCGGAAGTTGCCGTACTTGCCCGAGCCGCCCGTGCCGCTGACGTGGGTGTAGCTGAAGCCGATGATCGGGCTCTTGGAGTCGTAGCCGTTGGTGTCGGCGTTGGTGGTGTCGGGGCTCAGCGACACGAAGCCGAACGGCACGCCGGCGCCCGGCACGGTGTTGCCGCCGGTGACCCCGCCGCCGTCGACCCCGACGAAGGGATCGACCTTGCTTGTAAGATCAGGCGGTCCCGCCTGGGCCAGGGCCGCCAGCGGGGTCGAGATCATGACCGCGCCGAGCAGAAGGGCTCGAAAGGAACGCATCGTCGCCATCCTGGATACCGGCCGAGTCGCGTCAGGCCTTGTGGGTGCGGGCGTAGTGGTCGAAGGCGACGGCGGCGACAATGATCAAGCCGATCACCACCTGCTGGAAGTACGAGGTGACGTGCATGATGACCAGGCCGTTGGACAGGACGCCTATCAGCAAGGCGCCCAGGATGGTCCCACCGACATTGCCCGAGCCGCCCGACAGGCTGGCGCCGCCGATCACCACCGAGGCGATGACCCGCAGTTCGTAGCCCGTGCCGGCCACGGCCTCAGCCGAGCCCAGGCGCGCCGACAGCAGAAAGCCCGATAGACCGGCCAGGGCGCCGATGACGGCGTAGACGCTGGTGACGACGAAATCGACGTTGACGCCCGACAGCCGAGCGGCCTCGGCGTTGCCGCCCACCGCATAGACCTGGCGGCCGTAGCGGGTGTAGCGCAGCACCACGTGGCCGACGGCCGCCACCAGGGCGAAGACCACGATCGGCACCGGCACGAACAGGATCTGGCCCGTGCCCCACCAGCGATAGGCCGCGTCGAAGCCCGAGATCGGACCGCCGTCGTTGAGCAGCAGCGTCGCCCCGCGCCAGACGGTCATGCCGCCCAGGGTGACGATGAAGGCCGGCACGTGCAGCTTGGTCACCACCTTGCCGTGGACATAGCCCGCGATGAGGCCAACGGCGCTGGAGATCGCCAGGGCCACGAACCAGGCGGCCGGCGAGCCGCCGATCAGGTTCGTGACCACATAGGCCGCGGCGAGCGAGGCGCAGGCCAGCAGCGAGCCCACCGCCACGTCGATGCCGCCGATCAGGATCACATAGGTCATGCCGACCGCGATGATCCCGTAGATCGACACTTCGCTGAGGATGTTCAGCGCGTTGCGCAGCGTCAGGAAGCGCTCGTTGACCGTCCCGAACACGGCGATCAGCAGCAGCAGGAACAGGATTGTCCGGTGCTTGCGCGCGAAGGCCAGCAGGTCGAAGCGGCGGCCGGGCGGCGGCGCAGCGCGATCGGCGGCCGGGTCGGGGGAGAGGGTGGGGGAGGCGGTCATTGCGGGCGGTGTTCCATTCCTGACGAGACCGGACGGTCGCCGGTCGCCATGTAGGCCATCAGGCCCTCTTCGGTGGCCGTTTCGGCCTCGAGATCGGCGACGACCGCGCCTTCGCGGAAGACGACGATGCGGTCGCTGACGGCCATGACCTCGGCCAGTTCCGAGGAGATGACGACGATCGCCACGCCCTGGGCGGCCAGGTCGCACAGCACCTGGTGCACCTCGGCCTTGGCGCCGATGTCGATGCCGCGCGTGGGTTCGTCGACGATCAGCACCCGCGGGGCCAGGGCCATGGACCGGCCCAGCAGCACCTTCTGCTGGTTGCCGCCCGACAGCTTGCCGATCGCGGTCTCCTGGTTGGCCATCTTGATCCGCAGCTTCTGGCGGTAGGTCTCCACGAGGTCGCGCTCGGCGTTCTCGTCGATCCACTGGCCCATGCGGCTGAGACCGCCCAGGCTGGGCAGGCTGAGATTGTGGCGGATCGAGTGGTCGAGGAAGCAGCCCTGCTGCTTGCGGTCCTCGGGCACCAGCATGACGCCGGCCTTGATGGCGTCGCGCGGCGACTTCAGCTTCAGCGGCTTGTCGTCCAGCTTGATCGAGCCGGACGCGATGGCGTCGGCGCCGAAGATCAGGCGGGCCAGGTCCGTACGGCCGGCGCCGACCAGGCCGGCCAGGCCGACGATCTCGCCGGCGCGCACCTCCAGGCGGATGTCCTTGAGATAGTTCGGCGCGGAGAGGCGAGGACGGCGGGGGCTGACGCCTTCCACCTTCAGCACCACCGGGCCGGGCGGACCCTGGCGGACGCGGCGGGTGAACTCGACATTGCGGCCGACCATCAGCCGGACCATGTCGGCCACCTCGACGTCGGCGACGTCGCCGCTGGCCACCCAGCGGCCGTCGCGCATGACGGTGTAGCGGTCGCACATGGCCTTCACCTCGGCCAGGCGGTGCGAGACGTAGATCACGCTGACGCCGCGGACCTTCAGCCCGGCGATGATGGCGTGCAGGCGGTCGACCTCGCGGCTGGAGAGGGCGGCGGTCGGCTCGTCCATGATGATCAGCCGGGCGTTCAAGGTCATCGCCTTGGCGATCTCGACCATCTGCTGCTCGGCCACCGTCAGGTGACGGATGACCTCGTTCGGGTCGAGCGGCAGGCCCAGTTCGTCCAGCAGGTCGCGGGCGTCGCCGCGCAGTTTGGCCCAGTCGATGAGCCCCAGCCGCTTGGGCTCGCGGCCCAGATACATGTTCTCGGCGACGCTGAGCTCGGGGAAGAGGTTGAACTCCTGATAGATCGTGGCGATGCCTAGCTGCTGGCGACGCAGCGGCGCATCGCGCGGGTCCAGCGCATGGCCGTCGAAGGTCACGGTTCCCTCGTCGGCGGCGTGGGCGGCCGACAGGATCTTGATCAGGGTCGACTTGCCCGCGCCGTTCTCGCCGAGCAGGGCGTGAACCTCGCCCGCTCCGACGGCCAGCCGCACATGGTCGAGGGCCAGCACGCCGGGGAAGCGCTTGCTGACCTTGCTGACGTCCAGGAGGGTCATGGCGACCTACTTGACCTCGGAGATGCGCGAGGCCTCGGTCAGGTTGGCGCTGGTGATCAGCACCGGGGTCAGGCTGACCGACTTGGGCGCGGCGCCGGTCTTGATCTTGTCGACGGCCTGGCGAAGGGCGGTGCGGATCTGCTGGCCGGGGTTCTGCTCGACCGAGGCGACCATCTCGCCGGTCTTGATGCGGGCCAGGGCCTCGGGGATGGCGTCGAAGCCCAGAACCTTGATCTTGGCCGGGCCGAAGCCGGCGGCGCGCACGGCCTCCAGCGCGCCCATGGCCATGTCGTCGTTCAGGCACAGGATCACGTCGGGCGGGCTGTCGTGCATCGAGGTCAGCACGTTCTGGGTGACGGTCAGGGCCTGGTCGCGCTTGGAGTTGGCGGTCTGCTCGGTGACGATCTTGAAGGCCGCGCCGCCGGCCGCCAGGCCCTCGTGCACGCCCTTGACCCGCTCGATCGAGCTGGAGCTGCCGGGGTCGTTGGTGATCACCACCACGCGCGCCCCGGTCGGATAGGTCTTGACCAACCAGTCGGCCATGGCGCGGCCTCCGGCCACGTTGTCGGCGCCCACATGGGGCACGGGCGGCGTCGCGCCGGCGATGTTGCGGTCGACCGAGATCACCGCCACGCCCTGCTTGGCCAGTTCGTCGGCGGCGGTCGCCAGCGCCTTGGAGTCGGTCGGAGCGACGATCACCACCTTGGCGCCCTGCACGGCGGCGGCCTCGAGGTCGGCGATCTGCTTGGAGGAATTGTTCTGGGCGTCCATGACCTGGACCTTCACGCCCAGCTTGGTCGCTTCGTCT
Source organism: Caulobacter sp. D5 (assembly GCF_003185805.1). Taxonomy (GTDB): domain Bacteria; phylum Pseudomonadota; class Alphaproteobacteria; order Caulobacterales; family Caulobacteraceae; genus Caulobacter. The sequence continues at coordinate 7,901 of NZ_QHJY01000149.1, read as the reverse complement.
TCCAGTTCGCGGCGCATGGCCACGAAGAAGGGCTGGGAAAGGTCGTTGAAGCTGACCACCACCTCGGCGTCCTGGCCGCCGCGCGAGCAGGCCCCCAGCAATCCGCCGGCCGCCGCCGTCAGCCCCAGTCCGGCTGCCAGACCAAGGAGGCGCCGACGCGTCGTCTGGGGGCGGATCATGGCGTTTCTCTACTCGCTAATGGACTTGATTATCGGATGCTGAGCATCGCTTTCGTTGGCTGACACAAAAGTGGAAGGCATATTCCATGTCAAGGTCATCTGGGAAAGTGTGTTTCATTTTCGTGCGCGGCGGTGTAGTGGGTGACCGCTGTCGTCGAGGCGGACCGCTTTACCGAAGGCTGGAAGCTGGCCGACGTCGCACTGAAGATTCCGCAACGCCAGGCGCGCGGGCGAGCATGCCTGATCTGGCGTGAAATGGAACGGCCGAGATCGGCCGGTTCATGACGATCTGGGAACAACTGAACGGCGTCTCTTCCCTCTGAGACGCCGTTCCTTTTTCGTCCTGACCAAAGTCGCCTAGAGGCCGGCCGCCTGGCTGAGGGCGCGACCCACCGTGTCGTAGTCGCCGTTGAAGTGGTGATCGCCGGGCAGGCCGATCTTGCGCACTGGCGCGGGGAAGGTCGGGCAGGCGTCGTTGTGCTCCTCGGAGCCATAGACGCAGACGATCTTTAGATCCTTCAGCGAGGCCAGGACCGGCGCGATCGGGTAGCTGTCCTTGGCGCCGACATCGAGCCAGTCGCCGGGGTGGAACTCCAGCTCGCCCGTGGAATCGGTTCCCAGCAGGGCGACGATGCGGACCTGGCCGCGCAGGTCGGCCGGCAGGTGCTGGACGATGATCGGCAGGGCGTCGGCGCCGAAGGAATAGCCCGCAAGGATCACCTGTTTCTTGCCCCAGGCGGTCTGGTAGTGGCGGATCACGGCGGCCAGGTCGTCGGCCGCGGCCTGCGGCGTCCGCCGGCTCCAGAAGTAGCGCAGGGAATCGTAGCCGACGACCGGCACGCCCGCCTTGACGAAGCCTTCGGCCAGGCCCCGGTCGATGCCCGCCCAGCCGCCGTCGCCGGAATAGAAGACCGCCAGGGTGTCGCCGTTCGAGGCCGTCGGCACCTCGACCAGAGGCAGGCTGGCCAGCCGGGCGGCGGAGGCCTGCGGCGCGGTGACGGCGACGGGGGCGATCACGGCCAGGGCCTGCGGCAGGTCCGGTGCGACACGGCCTTGCGGCAGGAGGGCCGCGAAGGCGTGGGCCGGCGCCGCGTCCTGGCCGACGATGACGAACGGCGTGCTCAGCTTCGGGTTCGGGGCGTAGGCGAAACCGCCTTGCGCCGCCGCCGCGTGGACCAGGCCGCCGTCGCCGGCGACGAGGGGGCGGACGCTCGCAAGGTCGGGGCGGAAGTCCAGGCCCGCGCCGCCCTGGAAGATGCCGACCGGCGATTGCGCCAGCGTCCCATAGGCCAGCGCCGCGCCGGCGCCTTGACCGATCAGGATCGGACGATGATAGCCCGAGAACTTCAGGGTCTTCTGGGCGGCCTGCGCCAGTTCCGAGAAGTCGCCGGCCGGATAGAGCCCGTGGCCGCCGGCCGCTTGCTCGGCGGCGGGCAGGAAACGGCGCAGGTCCACGCCGACCACGGTTGCGTCCTGCGTGGTCAAGCGACGGGCCTGGTCGGTGAGTTCGGGCGTCCATCCGGCCTTGTCGGAGATCAGCACTACGAACCGGCCGGGCTCGGCGGCTCGGCGATAGATCGTCACCGCGCCGAACGAGCCGAAGTGGAAGGGCGTCTCGGTCAGCGGCCCCATCGGGACGGGCGGGGACGGGGGCGCAGCGACCGTCGCGGCGTCGGCGGTGGCGGCGAGCCGGCCGTGCAGGGCGACAAAGCCGCCGGCGCCCAGGACCAGGGCGGCGCTGGCGCCCAGCAGGATCTTGCGGATGGACATGGGGAGGCTCCCTCGACGTGACTGCGAGGCTGTTGTCCCAGGCCCGGCTGTCGTCTCCCTGCCGCTGACCTTACGGATTTGTGAGGGCGGGCGGTTCGCGGCCGATCAGGCGGGTGGCGTCGATCAGGGCGGGGGCAAGGCCCGACGGCGGGGCGGCCAGGTAGCGTGGCGTCCAGACCGGATCGAACTTGCTCTTGAACGCCCGTAGCCCCTCGAAGCCGTAATAGGCGCCGCCCCGGCGGGCGATCTGGCGGCCCACCTTGTGCCAGAAGGGCGCGAGGCGATGATCGACCAGACCCGACAGCGGGGCCATGCCGAGATTGAACCAGGCGAAACCCCGGGCCTTGGCCCAGAGGATCAGCTCGACGAACAGGAAGTCCATCACGCCGCGCGGCGCATCGCCGACATGCCGCATCAGGTCGATGGAGGCTTCGACCTCGCCGCCGGTCCAGATGTTGGCGAAGGCGACGATCTCGTCTCCGCGCCGGACCAGCGCGATCGGGTCGTGGCGCAGCACCGCGGGGTTGAAGCGGCCCAGCGAGAAGCCCTTCTCGCGTCCGCCGTGATCGAGCAGCCAGGCGTCGGACACCTTCCGCAGGCGCGCCAGAAGGTCGTCGGCGATCGGCGGCTGGACGACCTCGAAGGTCAGGCCCTCGCGCTGGCCGCGCGCGTGGCTCTGGCGCAGGTTTCGGCGCGCGCCGCCGGCCAGCTCGAAGTCGGCCAGGGGCACGCGGGCCTCTTCGCCCAGCTTGATGGCCGAGAGGCCAAGGTCGAGATAGTCGGTGATGCGCTCGCCGCTGGCGTGATAGGCGACAGGCCGGGCGTCCTGGCGATCGGCCAGTTCCCGGAACTTCCAGAGCAGGGCCTTGCCGGCCTCGCGGTCGCCGACCGGGTCGCCGAGCATGATCAGGCTCGCGCCTTCCGCGCCGTACATCAGGAAGGCCGAGCCATCCTCGGCGGCGAGGATCGCCTTGTCGCCGGTCAGGGCCAGGCGGGCGGTCGTGTCAGGCGAAGCCTCAACGAGGGGACGGATCACCTCGAGCGCCTCGCGCGGCGCCGGGCGGGCCTCGGCGTGGGGCAGGCGGGCCAGCCGCCAGATGCCGCCGGCGAAGATCAGCGCGCCCAGAAAGGCGATGCTGCGCATGAAGCGGGCGTGGTCGGCGTGATAGCCGAAGTGGGTCAGCAGCCGCGTCTCGAACGGCGCGCGCTCGTAGATCCAGGCGCCCAGGGCGATGGAGCCGACGAACACCGCCAGCACGCCGGTCGCCAGCCAGGGCGCCAGGGCGTCGCGTTCGATCGCGCCACGCCGGGTGAACAGGCGTCCGGAAACGAACAGGGCCGTCGCCAGGGCGAGGGCCACGCAGGCCGGCGCGAAGTCGAGGCCCCGCAGCAGGGCGGTCGAAGCGGCGATCAGGGCGATCGGCATGGCCGCCAGCCGGGCGGTCTGCAGGCGGCGGAACAGGCCCAGCGACAGCACCATCAGCGCCAGGCCCGTGGCCAGCGAGATCAGGTGGCTGGTCTCGACCACGATCAGCGGCACGACCGATTTCAGCAGGCCCAGGCGGTCGGTGGGGATGCGCCCGACGGCGATCAGCACCAGCGCACCGCCCAGCAGGAACGAGACGGCGGCGATGGCGGTCGGCCCCGTCGCCCGCCAGGCGCGACGGACGGCCAGGCCCGCGCCGCGCGCGCCGGACTCCAGGCTCAGCAGCAGGCCGGCGGCCGCCAGCAGCGGGCCGATGTAGTAGAACAGGCGATAGCCGACGAAGGCGGCGGTCAGGGCCGCGCGGTCGAGGTTGGGCAGCAGGGCGAGCATCGCGCCCTCGAACACGCCGACGCCGCCGGGCAGGCCAGAGAACAGGCCGGCCGCGGTCGAGACCGCGTAGGCGCTGGCGAAGGCGGGGAACAGGGGAGCCGCATCTCCCACCAGCAGCCAGACCAGGGCCGAGGTCGCGATGTTGTCGGCCACGCCGATGACCAGCTGGGCGAGACCCCAGGTCAGCGGCGGCAGGGTGAAGGCGCGGCCGAAGATCCGCAGGGGACCACGCTGGGTCGCGCAGGCGACGAGATAGGCGATGGGAAAGCTCAGCAGCAGAACGCCGACCGCGTGCGCCAGGCCCGGGTGCAGATGCAGCGCCGCGAAGGTCGCCGTCGGCGCGGTCAGCAGGCTGACCCCCGCGAGGCTGGAGAGGCCCAGGGCGAAGGAGATGGCGCAATAGAGCGTCGTGCGCGCCACCTTGCCGACGTCGGCGCCGTGTCGGCCGTAGAGGCGGGCGCGAACCGCCCCCGCCACGATCGGGGTCAGGCCGATGCTGTTGGCGAAGGCGTAGGCGATGAACGAGCCGGGCAGGCCCACGCGCAGGGGCACTTTGGCGCCGGCCCAGCGCAGCCCCAGTTGCTCGTTGGCCGCCAGCAGGCTGTAGCTGAGCGCGACGAGCCCGCCGGCCATGGCCAGCCGGGCCGCGCCCCAGTCGTGCATCTCGCGGCCGATCTCGGCCGGCGACAGGTGGTGAAGCTCGCGCCAGAGCACGAAGGCCGCCGTCGCCAGCAGAGCGATCGGCAGCAGTCGCGAGAGGATCGTCTTCAGCGTGTCCACGCCCATGACGGGCAGGGGAGCGGCTTTCGCCTCCGGGGTAAAGCCGGTTCGCGCGACGTCAGACATTGGCGACCTCTTCGGCCCGGCGGACGGCTTCGGCGGTCTGCTGGCTCAGCACGATCAGGTGGGCGGTCATGTCGGCCAGTTCGCGGGCGCGCAGGGCGTCGAGCTTTTCGTGCAGGGCCATGATCTCGAGCTCGGACTTCAGATTGACCTCGTAGTCGTGCTCGGCCGCGGCGCGATCCTTCGAGGCCTGGCGGTTCTGGCTCATCATGATGATCGGCGCTTGTACGGCCGCGACCATGGATAGGATCAGGTTGAGGAAGATGAAGGGGTAGGGGTCGAACGGGCGCAGGCCCAGGCGCGGCAGGACGCCCGCGTTCAGTCCCGCCCACAGGACCAGGAAGAAGGCGAAGCTGATGATGAAGCCCCAGGACCCGCCGATCTCGGCCACGCGGTCGGCCAGGCGCTGACCGAACGACATGGTCTCGTCGGTCTCGTCGGCGATGTTGCGCGAGATGGCGGCGCGGCGGACGATCTGCAGGATCACCCGGCGTTCCTCGGATTCCAGCTCGCGAAAGCCGTGGCCCAGCAGGCGACGGGCTTCGGCGTCGAGTTTCTGGATGGCGTCGCGCATGGCCTTGGCCCCTCTGCTGTCGTTGACGACGAGGGGCTTGATCGCGCCGGCGTCTCACCGGGACTTGGCGCGAACCTGGATTTTCTGTGAGGTTCAGTCGATCGCGGCGGAGGGCAGGTCGAGCACCACGCGCAGACCCGGACGATTGTCGCCCAGGGTCAGGCGGCCGCCATGCAGCTTGGCGCAGGCTGCGGCGATGGCCAGGCCCAGGCCCGAGCCGGGCGTTGCGCGGGTTTCGTCCAGCCGCACGAACCGTTCCAGCACCCGGCCGCGCTGAGCGACGGGCACGCCGGGGCCAGTATCGGCGACGACCAGGCGCGGGCCGCCGTCCTCTCCGGTTTCCAGCAAAAGGGCGACGCGGGCGCCGTCGCCGGCGTAGCGGGCGGCGTTGTGCAGCAGGTTGCCCAGGGCCTGGCGCAGGATCAGCTCGTGGCCGACGAACGGAACGGGGGCGTCCGGGGCGGTCACGACCAGGGCCTGGCCGGCGTCCTCGATCACCGGCTCGAAGAGATCGCCGATGTCGCGCACCAGTTCGGCCAGGTCGAGCGGCGCCATCAGGTCGCGAGACAGGCCCGACTCCGCCCGGGCGATGTCGAGCAGGGCGCTGAAGGTGGCCAGCACCTGGTCGCACTCGGCCTCGGCCTCGGCGATCAGGGCCAGGCGGTCGGCTTGGGCGAGGTCTTCGTCCAGGGCGCGATTTAGCGCCCCTCGCAGACGGGTAAGCGGCGAGCGCAGGTCGTGCGACAGACTGTCGGTGACCGTACGCATGCCGGTCATCAGCTCCTCGATCCGCGTCAGCATGGCGTTGATGGCGACCGCCAGGTCGTCGAAGACGTCTCCCGCGCCGGCGATCGGCGCGCGGGCGGCGAGGTCCCCCGCGGCGATGTCCTCGGCCGCGCGGGCGATGCCCTCGGCCCGGCGCATCAGCAGGCGGCCCAGGAACAGGGCCGCGCCGGCGACGATCACCAGGCTGATCAGCAAGGTCGCGCCGACGGCGGTGACGATCGCCCAGTGGAAGGCGCGGCGGTCGGCGAGGTTCTCGTAGATCACCAGCGTGCCGCCCACCGACATCGGCTGGACGAGGATCTCGTAGTCGGCGTCGCCGATCTCGCGGACGCTGTAGCCTGGCGCCGGCAACTGCTCGGCGGTCAGCAGGGTCGCGCCGCCGACACGGTGTCCGTCATTGTCGAAGGCGGTGTAGTCGAAGGCGCCGCCCTCGCTGCGGGTGCGTCGGTCGAGGGCGCGGGCCATGGCGGCCAGGCCGTCCTCGTGGGCGAAGGCGACGAAGTAGTCGCGCGCCGTTTCGGCGACGAGATGCTGGCGACGCTCGATCAGCCGCTCACCGGCGAAGCCGACGATGAAGAGGCCGATCGCCAGGGCCAGGGCGACGGCGCCGGCCACCACCAGGGCCAGGGTCGCGGGCTTGGCGCCGCGCACGGGGCGGGGACGGCTCAAGGCGCTTCCGACAGGCGATAGCCCGAGCCGCGCACGGTGTGCAGCAGGGGCTTGTCGAAGCCCTCGTCGATCTTCTTGCGCAGGCGGCTGATGTGGGTGTCGATCAGGCTGGTGTGCGGGTCGAAGCGATAGTCCCAGACCTCCTCCAGCAGCATGGTGCGGGTCACCACCCGGTCGCGGTGGCGCAGGAAGTATTCGAGCAGCTTCAGTTCGCGCGGCAGCAGCTCCAGCGTCCGGCCGGCCCGGGTCACGCGTCGCGACAGCAGGTCGAGCGTCAGGTCGCCGCAGGCCAGGCTGGTCTCGACCGGCTTGGCCCCGCCGCGGCGCATCAGGTTCTCCAGCCGCGCGGCCAGCTCGGCGAAGCCGAAGGGCTTGGTCAGGTAGTCGTCGGCGCCGGCGCGCAGGCCGGTGACGCGTTCGTCCAGGTGGGCCAGCGCGCTGAGGATCAGGATCGGGGTCTGCACGCCCGCGGCGCGCACCGCCTTGGTCACCGACAGTCCGTCCATCCCCGGCAGCATGCGGTCCATGACCACGGCGTCGAAGTCGGAGCTGCTGGCCATGTAGAGGCCGTCGCGGCCGTCGGCGACGTGCTCGGCGGTGAAGCCCGCCTCGCGCAGGCCCTTGAGGATGTATTCGGCGGTGTCGGCGTCGTCCTCGACCACCAGGATCCGTCGGCTCATCGATACTCCTTGGGCGACAGGTCAGAGTGCCTCGCGTCGTCGCGAGGAGCTAGCCCTTGGCGACGCAGGCGGCGACGAAGGCCTGGCGCGCGCCATGGCGGACCTTCTGGGCGGCCCAGACCTTCTCGCAGGCGGCGCGCTTGGCGATCTCGGCGCGGGAGGCTGGCGACTTGTGGACGGGCGCCGCGGCCCAGGCCGGCGTGGTCGACAGTCCGAGGGAGGTCACCAGAAGGGCTATGGTCGATAATCGGGGGGAGGGCATGGCTGGGCGTTCCTGGACCGCGCCCGTGAGCGTCGGCGCGTGAGCATGAAAACTCGCGGCCCTTGCGGGCTTACGGCGCCCATCTCGCAGATTTGTAAGGTTCGGCGGCGGTTCCTGGCGCCGTTGTAAGGTTGGTGAGCGCAGCGCTTCAGAGCGCGGCTTCAGGGTGATCTCCATCGGCGCTTCCCGCCGCTAGACAGCTCTAGGAGAGATCATCGTGACCATCCGCGCCATCCTCGCCGCCGCCGTCCTCTCGACCGCCGGCCTGGCCGTCGCCGCCTCGGCCAGCGCCGCCGTCGCCCCGGCCTCGGCCCCGGCGACC
>NZ_QHJY01000148.1 GCF_003185805.1 Caulobacter sp. D5 | reverse complement strand
CCCCCCCACAGCGGCGGCCGGCGCTCTGGCGTCAAACGCGGCAGTCACCCCCACCCCTGCCCCTCCCCCATCAAGGGGGAGGGGAAACGCCCCCTGCGACGCCCTGCCCTCTTGAGCGACTCAGCCCCCGGGCGGACGGTTCTTCGGTGACGCTTACCCGTTGTCGGAGTGCTTTCGATGACCACCCGCGCGTTCGAGCTGCAGATGCTGGGCTACGGCCTGACCACGGCCCAGATCTGCTACCACCTGCCCGACCATCCGCACCTGCTGCAGCTCTATGTCTGGCAGGAGTACGACCTGGCCCCGCGCTTCCCGACCCTGAAGGGCTTCCTCGACTTCTGGAGCCGCGAGCTCGACGGGGTGCTGCATTCGGTGAAGGTGGCCCACAACCGGCTGATCGGTCCCACCGAGTGGAGGGCGGTCAACGGGGTCTTCACGCTCCAATGAAGGTTGCACGGGGTTGCGCTGACAGCTTCCCCACCGTAACTCCCCCGCCATGACCATCAAGGCCAAGATCTGCGGGCTCTCGACGGCGGAGACGGTGAAGGCCGCCTTCGACGGCGGCGCGGCCTATCTCGGCTTCGTCTTCTTCGAGAAAAGCCCCCGCAACATCACGCCCGAAGCCGCCGAACGCCTCCTGCAGCCGGTGCGCGGCCGCGGCGTGCAGACCGTGGCCGTCACCGTCGATCCCGACGACGCCTTGATCGACCGCCTGATGGCCACCATGCGCCCCGACCTGATCCAGGTGCACGGCAAGGAGACGCCCGCCCGTGTCCGCGAGATCGCGCAGCGCAGCGGCGCCGGGGTGATCAAGGCCTTCTCCGTGTCCTCGTCGGCCGATGTCGACCAGGCCCGCGCCTACGAGACCGTCGCCGAGCAGTTCCTGTTCGACGCCAGGCCCGTGGAAGGATCCGCCCTGCCCGGCGGCACCGGCGCAAGGTTCGACTGGAGCCTGCTGGAAGGCCGGCGATTTTCTCGCCCCCATTTCCTCGCCGGCGGGCTGGACCCGTGGAACGTGGCGCAGGCGGTCAAGGCCTCGGGGGCCCCGCTGGTGGACGTTTCCTCTGGCGTGGAACGCGGTCCGGGCCTAAAGGACCCGGCTCTGATCGCGGCGTTCCTCGACGCCGTCAAACGCGCCTAAAAGCCCGGAAGACGATCTTGAACGCTCCTGTCTCGCCTACCGAACGGCCTAACGACTGGTCCGCCTATCCCGACGCCAAGGGGCGCTTCGGCGGCTACGGCGGCCTCTATGTGGCCGAGACCCTGATGCCGCTCGTGCTCGAGCTGGACCGGGCCTACACCGAGGCCAAGAACGATCCGGCGTTCCAGAAGGAGCTGCGCGGCTACCTGACCCACTATGTGGGCCGGCCCAGCCCGCTCTATTTCGCCGAGCGGCTGAGCAAGCATCTCGGCGGCGCCAAGATCTACTTCAAGCGCGAAGAGCTGAACCACACCGGCGCGCACAAGATCAACAACTGCATGGGCCAGATCCTGCTGGCCCAGCGCATGGGCAAGACCCGGATCATCGCCGAGACCGGCGCCGGCCAGCACGGCGTGGCCAGCGCCACCGTGACCGCCCGCTTCGGCCTGCCCTGCGTGGTCTATATGGGCGCCGTCGATGTCGCCCGTCAGAAGCCCAACGTCTTCCGCATGAATCTCCTTGGGGCGGAAGTCCGCCCGGTGACCTCGGGCGCGGCGACCCTCAAGGACGCCATGAACGAGGCCATGCGCGACTGGGTCACCAACGTGGCCGACACCTATTACATGATCGGCACCGCCGCCGGCCCGCACCCCTATCCGGCCATGGTCCGCGACTTCCAGGCGGTGATCGGGTCCGAGACCCGCGAGCAGATCCAGGAACTGGAAGGGCGTTTGCCCGATGCGGTGGTCGCGTGTGTCGGAGGGGGCTCCAACGCCATCGGCATGTTCCACCCGTTCCTCGCCGACGAGAGCGTCAAGATCTACGGCGTGGAAGCCTCGGGCCACGGCCTGGACACCGACAAGCACGCCGCCTCGCTGACCGGCGGCCGCCCGGGCGTGCTGCACGGCAACAAGACCTACCTGCTGCAGGACGACGACGGCCAGATCCTCGACGCCCACTCGATCAGCGCCGGCCTCGACTATCCGGGCATCGGGCCGGAGCACTCGTTCCTGCACGACATCGGCCGCGCCCAGTACCTGACCTGCACCGACGACGAGGCCCTGAAGGCCTTCCAGCTGTGCGCCGAGCTCGAGGGCATCATCCCGGCCCTGGAAAGCGCCCACGCCCTGGCCAAGCTGCCGCAGCTGGCCAAGGAAATCGGCGAAGGCGGCGTCATCGTGCTGTGCCTGTCGGGCCGCGGCGACAAGGACATCTTCACCGTGGCCGACGCCCTGGGGCGCACGATCTGATGGGCGAACTGATGAGCTATCGCGACGGAACCCGCCTGGAGCGCGCCTTCCAGCGGGAAAACGACCACCGGGCCCTGTTCGTCGCCTACATCATGGCCGGCGATCCGGACCTGGAGACCTCGTTCGAGCTGCTGACGGGCCTGGCCGAACACGCCGACGTCATCGAGCTGGGCATGCCCTTCTCGGATCCGATGGCCGAGGGCCCGACCATCCAGCTGGCCTCGCAGCGCTCGCTGGCCGCCGGCACCAAGATGCGTGACGTGCTCGGCATCGTCCGCCGCTTCCGCGAGACCAACACGGTCACGCCGATCGTGCTGATGGGCTATCTGAACCCGGTGCTGTCCTACGGCTTCGAAAGCTTCGCCAATGACGCCTCGGACGCCGGCGCCGACGGCGTGATCATCGTCGACTGCCCGCCGGAAGAGGCCGACGCCCTGACCGACGCGCTGGAAGCGGCGAAGATGAACCTGATCCGCCTGGCGACGCCGACGACCGACGACGCGCGCCTGCCGGCCGTGGTCAAGCGCACCTCGGGCTTCATCTACTACGTCTCCGTCGCCGGCGTGACCGGCGTGCTGGAAGCCGACGCCGACGCCGTGCGCGGCCCGGTCGAGCGCCTGCGCGCCGCCTCGGGCCTGCCGGTGGCGGTCGGTTTCGGCATCAAGACCCCCGAGCGCGCCGCCGAGGTGGCCCGCGTGGCCGACGGCGTCGTCGTCGGCTCGGCGCTGGTCGACGAAATCGCGTCGGCGGCGAAGCTGAACGAAAACGTGACCCAAAAGGTTCTTTCCAAGGCGTCGGAGCTGGCTAAGGCTGTGCGATCGGCGCGAGTCGGAACGGCATGAGGCTTTAAGGCTATGGCTATGGCTGAACCCCAAGGCCCCAAGAAGGGCGACAAGGCCAAGACCTCGACCGACCGTCGCGGCGGCTGGCTGTCTCGGATCGCGCCCGGCGTGCGCGGCGCCTTCGCCAAGCGCGAGACGCCCGAGAACCTGTGGGTCAAGTGCCCCGACACGGGCGAGATGATCTATCGCTCCGACCTGGAGGCGGCCCTGTGGGTCACCCCGGCCGGTCGCCACATGCGCATCGGTCCCGAGGCGCGCTTCAAGTTCACCTTCGACGACGGCGAGTACGAGGCCCTGCCGACCCCGTCGGTCGTGGAAGACCCGCTGAAGTTCTCGGACGGCAAGCCCTACAAGGACCGCCTCGCCGCCGCTCGCAAGAGCACCGGCGAGCAGGACGCCATGGCCATCGGCTACGGCAAGGTCGGCGGCGTCGACGCCGTGGTCCTGGTCCAGGACTTCGCCTTCATGGGCGGCTCGCTCGGCATGGCCGCCGGTGAAGGCTTCATCGCCGCCGCCAAGGCCGCCCTGGCCCGCGAAGTCCCGCTGATCGCCTTCACCGCCGCCGGCGGCGCGCGCATGCAGGAAGGCGCCCTGTCGCTGATGCAGATGGCCCGCACCACCCTGGCCATCAACGAGCTGAACGACGCGGCCCTGCCCTATGTCGTGGTCCTCACCGACCCGACCACCGGCGGCGTCACCGCCTCCTACGCCATGCTGGGCGACGTGCACCTGGCCGAGCCGGGCGCCCTGATCGGCTTCGCAGGGCCCCGCGTCATCGAGCAGACCATCCGCGAGACCCTGCCGCCGGGCTTCCAGCGCTCGGAATACCTCGTCGAAAAGGGCATGGTCGACCGCGTCACCGCCCGCAAGGACCTGCCCGAGACCCTCGGCTCGATCCTCGGCACCCTGATGCTGGGCCGTCGCAAGGCGGCGTAGCCTTCCACGCAAACAAAAAGCTCGTCATCCCGGAAGCCTCGAAGAGGCTATCCGGGACCCAGGGGCCGTGCGCACCGCCCCTGGGTCCCGGCTCTACGCTGCGCTTCGGCCGGGATGACGAAATAAGTTCGGGGCCGGAAGCAGCAGCATGACCGACCACCTCCGCGCCCACGACGCCGCGCTGGAGCGCCTGCGGGCGCTGCATCCGTTGAAGATCGACCTGTCGCTGGACCGCATGCGCCGGCTGTGCGCGGCGCTCGACAACCCGCAGGACCGCCTGCCGCCGGTGATCCACGTGGCCGGCACCAACGGCAAGGGCTCGACGGTCGCCTATCTGCGCCACATGGCCGAAGCGGCGGGCCTCGAGGTCCACGTCTTCACCTCGCCGCACCTGGTGCGCTTCGTCGAGCGCATCCGCCTGGCCGGAACGCTGATCACCGAGGCGCACCTGGCCGACGTGCTGGAGCGTGTGGAAGCCGCCAACGCCGGCGAGGCGATCACCTTCTTCGAGATCACCACGGCCGCGGCCTTCGTCGCCTTCGCCGAGACCCCGGCCGACCTGTGCATCGTCGAGGTGGGGCTGGGCGGCGTGCTCGACGCCACCAACGTGATCGCGCAACCGGCCGTCAGCGTGATCGCACCCATCGACCTCGACCACCGCGAATTCCTGGGCGACACCATCGAGCAGATCGCCGTCGAGAAGGCCGGGATCATCAAGCCCGGCGCCCCGGCCGTAAGCGCCCGCCAGCAGGACTCGGTCGATGGCGTGCTGGAGACCGCCGCCGCCCTGGCCGGGGTCGAGCTGACCCTGATGGGCCGAGACTTCGACGCCTGGGAAGAGCGCGGCCGCCTGCTGGTGCAGATGCAGGACCGCCTGCTCGACCTGCCCGCCCCCGCCCTGCCCGGCGAGCACCAGTTCGCCAATGCCGGCCTCGCCGTCGCCGCCCTGCTGGTCCTGGACGATCCCAGGATCGACGAGGCGGCCATGGGCCGGGGGAT
>NZ_QHJY01000147.1 GCF_003185805.1 Caulobacter sp. D5 | reverse complement strand
CTGATCGACACGGCCCAGTGCGTCAACGACGCGGCGGGGGCCGGCCTGCCCGCGCCGGCCGCCGCGCCGCAAGCGCCGCCCCGTCCGCAGGGCTTCGTGATCCCGGTCGCCAGCGTCTCGCCGGCGGTGCTGGCCGAAGGCTCGCGCTGAGCCGGGCGTGAAGAAGGCTTGATCGCCGAACGCCGTCATCGTTAACCTTTCCCCCGGCGCAGGCCCCAGGGGACGGGGGCGGGGGGCGGGGATGAAGGCTCGGAAGTACGAACTGTTCGCGAGGGCCAGGCGCCCGCGCCCCGGCCGGGCGCGGGAAATCCTGGCCTATCCGGCCGAGGCCCAGTTCGTGTTCGACGCGGGGACGCCGCCGGCGCGTCCGGCCCGGGCCGATGAGGGCGATCTGCTGGACGCCTATTCCAACGCCGTGGTCCGGGCCGTCGAGACGGTCGGCCCCAGCGTGGTGCGCATCCACCCGATGCTCGACGATCCCAACCTGCAGGGCGTGGGCTCGGGCTTCGCCGTGGCCGAGGGCGGGGTGCTGCTGACCAACAGCCACGTGGTGCAGGGCGCGCGCCGCTTCGTGGTCATCACCGCCGACGGCCGCAGCCTGACGGCGCGCTGCATCGGCGATGATCCCGACACCGACCTTGCCCTGCTGAAGATCGACCAGCCGGTCGACCTGCCGCCGGTGCGGCTGGGCGATTCCAAGGCCCTGCGGCGCGGCCAGCTGGTCATCGCCATCGGCGCGCCGCTCGGCTTCGAGGCCACGGTGACCACGGGGGTGGTCTCGGCGCTGGGCCGCAGCCTGCGCGGCGAGCGCGGGCGGCTGATCGAGGACCTGATCCAGACCGACGCCGCCCTCAATCCCGGCAACAGCGGCGGGCCGCTGGTGGCCTCCAACGGCGAGGTGGTGGGCGTGGCGACCGCCGTCATCGTCGGCTATCCGGGCCTGTGCTTCGCCGTGGCCGCCAACACCGCCCGCTTCGTGATCGGCGAGCTTCTGGCCCACGGCCAGGTGCGGCGGGCCTCGATCGGCGTCGTCGCCCAGCAGGCGCCGGTGCCGCCGCTGCTGGCCCGCTCGACCGGCGTCACCCAGGGCTATGCGGTGTTCGTCGCCCAGACGGACCCGGGCGGCCCCGCCGCCAAGGCCGGGGTGCGGGCCGGCGACCTGCTGATCAAGGCCGGCGAACGCCCTTTGACCGGCCTGGACGACATGCTGCGGGTGCTCGACCACGCCTGCATCGACGTGCCGACGCCTTTCGTGCTGATCCGCGAGGGCCGGCTGATGACCACGACGATCACGCCGAGGCTCAGGCGCAAGGGCGGCTAGGGGGGGGCGGCTAGTTCGCGCTCTCCGGCGTCGTCACCTTGAAGCCGCGCGCCCGCAGGGTGTCGAGCACGCCGCCCTGGGCCACCAGGCTGCGCAGCGAGAAGATCGCCACCGCCTTGCCGGGCGTGTCCATCGCCTGGCTGATCGCCTCGACCTGGGCGGCCGAGCTCTTGCGCAGCCGGTCGGCGACGCCCGGCAGGACCATGGCGCAGCGCTCGCCCTGGCGCGGGACCGCGAGCGCGCCGCGCACGTCGCCGTCAGCCCAGGCGCGGGCGGCGCGGCGTATGGGCTCCGGCCCGGCCTCGACCTCGTCCAGCACGCCTTCCAGGCAGGCCAGGCCCGCGGCGTCGGAATGCTGGGCGACCACGGCTTCGAGCAGCGGCGTGGCCTCGTAGATCGCCGCCGGCCGCATCGGAACCCTGTGCTTGCGGGCCAGGCGATTGATCGTGCGGTCCGGCTGACTGGTCGTCAGCCTGGCGTCGTTGCGGGCGGCGGCCGCCAGCATCAGCCCCGCCCCCAGCGGCTTCCAGTCACGCCAATCGCCGCTGGCGTGGGTCCTGTTCCAGGCGCGGTCGAGACGGGCCGCCAGGTCCGGGGCCACCTGCGTCAGGGACGAGCCGTCCTTCAACCGCCGGCGCGTCCTGAGGAAGATGGGCAGGTCCGCCAGCTGGGTGCGGTTCACCGCCGGGGTCAGCAGGACGAAGGCGCCGTCCAGCCGCCGGTCGAGCACCGAGGTGTCCCAGTCCAGGCGTTGGGGCACGCTGCCGGGGATGCCCAGCACGTAGATCGTCGTGTCGCCGTCGCTGACCTTCCACCAGGCCGGGCCGGGCAGCTTGGCCTGGACCACCAGGGACTCGACGACATTGGCCTCGGGGTCGTCGATGACCTGGGCGCATGCGCCGGAGGCCGCCGCCAGAGCCGTCAGGGCGGCCAGGATCAGGGTCGGTTTTCGCAAGATGTCTTCCCTCCCTGGCGCCCTTCGCCCCGTGTCACTCACCCTGTGTCACTCGCCCCGTGTCACTTGTCGGGCGTCACTCGTCCGGGGTGGAGACCTTCAGGCCCTTGGCCCGCAGCTGGTCGAGCACCCCATCCTGGGCCAGAAGCGAACGCAGTTCGATGACGGCGACGGCCTTGCCCGGCTTTTTCAGGGCCGCCTCGATCGCCTTGACGGCGTCGTCGCGGCCGTCGCGCAGTTCGCGGGCGATCGACGGGGTCGAGTCCAGGCAGCGCTGGAAGCCGCGATCGGCCGCGACCACGTCGCGCACCTGGCCCTCGGACCAGCGCCGGGCGGTGGTCTTGATCCCGCCTTCGCCGCTCTCGGCCTGGCGCAGGCCCGCGTCCAGGCACAGCAGCTGCAGGGGCTGCGGCGCGGTCGCCAGGGCCTTGATGGCGTCGGCGAGGCTGTAGCCCGAGAGGTTCTGGATGCGGGGACGCTTGGCCAGGTCCCGGCTCCTGGCGATGTCGCGGATGCGGTCGGTGACGCCGCCGACGCTGATCGAGACATTGCCGTCCTGGCTGTTGGCGACCAGGAAGCCGGCGAAGGCGGGCTTGGTGTCGTCCATCGCGTCCGGCTTTTCCTTCATCGCCTTCAGCCGCGCTTCCAGACGCTGGCGCAGGTCCGGCGGCAGGGTCTGGCGCATCGGCCGGTCGGAGACGAACAGCTTGCGGCCGCCCATGGCCAGGGCGATCAGGCGCACGACGCTGACATCGGCCTCCTGGCCCATGATCAGCACGTTGGCCCCGTCCAGCCGCCGGCGCAGCACCGACTCTTCGGCCTTGGTGTCGGTGGGGACCATGGCCGGCACGCCCAGCACGTAGACGGTGGTGTCGCCGTCGCTGACCTTCCACCAGGCCGGCCCGGGGAGGCGGGCGTTGACGATCAGTTCCTCGACCAGGTTCTCGTTGGGATCGACCCGTTGCAGCGCGATCGGCCCGGAGGCGTCGACCGCCTGCTGCGCCAGGGCGGGGCCGGCGGCGAGCGCCAGGAGGAAACCCGCGAGGGCGGGGGCTGCGGCGACACGCTTGATCACTATCTCTCGTCCTCGGCTTGTTCGGAATCGTTCTAGAATGGCGGTTCCTTGCAAGCTGAACCGTTCTCAACCGGGGCGGTCAAATTAAGTCGCCGCAATGCAGGCTCGCCTGCGCCCGAAAGTCCGTTTTCCATGCCGATCCGCCGCCTGCCGCCCGAGACCGTCAACCGCATCGCCGCCGGCGAGGTGGTCGAGCGGCCCGCGAGCGCCATCAAGGAACTGGTCGACAACGCCATCGACGCCGGCGCGACCCGCATCGAGGTGGAAGCCCACGGCGGCGGCCTGACCAGGATCCTGGTCGCCGACGACGGCTGCGGCATGAGCGCCGAGGAGCTGCCGGTGGCCATCGAGCGCCACGCCACCTCCAAGCTCGCCCCCGACGACGAGGGGCTGTGGGACCTGCTGCGCATCCACACCATGGGCTTCCGCGGCGAGGCCCTGCCGTCGATCGGCTCGGTGGCGCGGCTGCAGATCAGCTCGCGCGCCAAGGGCCAGCGCGAGGCCTGGTCGATCCTGGTCGAGGGCGGCCGGGTGGACGACGTGGCCCCCGCCGCCTTCGCCGGCGACAACGGCACCCGCATCGAGGTGCGCGACCTGTTCTACGCCACGCCGGCCCGCCTGAAGTTCATGAAGTCCGAGCGGGCCGAGGCCCAGGCGATCACCGAGGAGCTGAAGCGCCAGGCCATGGCCCACGAGTCGGTGGGTTTCAGCCTCGACATCGACGGCCGCCGCATCCTGCGCCTGCCGCCCGAGCATCCGGGTCCTCAAGGTCGGCTGGCGCGCCTGGCCGCCGTGCTGGGCCGCGACTTCCAGGACAATGCGCTGGAGATCGACCAGACCCGCGACGGCGTGCGGCTGTCGGGCTTTGCCGGCCTGCCGACCTACAACCGCGGCAACGCCGCCCACCAGTACCTGTTCGTCAACGGCCGGCCGGTGCGTGACCGGCTGCTGCAAGGCGCCCTGCGTGCGGCCTATGCCGATTTCCTGGCCCGCGACCGCCACCCCAGCGCGGCGCTGTACGTGACGCTCGACACCTCGGAGGTGGACGTCAACGTGCACCCGGCCAAGGCCGAGGTGCGCTTCCGGGATCCGGCCCTGGTGCGCGGTCTGATCGTCGGGGCCCTGCGCCACGCCCTGGCCGGCGCCGGCCACCGCGCCTCGACCACCACGGCCGCCCAGGCCCTGGACAGCATTCGCGCGCAGAACGTGTACCCCGGATACCAGCCGGGTCCGTCGCCGGCCGGCTTCTCGGCCTGGCGCGAGGGCGGCTGGACGCCGCCGACCCAGCGTCCGATGGACCTGCCGGGGCTGTCGGACGTCTCGGCCCGCCACGAGGCGCGGCCGGAGGAGGCGTATCGGACCCTGGGCGGCGGCTTCGGGGGCGGCGGCTTCGCGGGCGGCGGCGTGGCCGAGGCCGTGCGCGAGGCGGCCTATGGCGGCTACGACGCGCCGCCGTCGGTGGCCTATCCCTCGCAGGACTACGCTCCGAGCCAGCCCTTCGACCCGATCGACTTCCCGCTGGGCGCGGCCCGGGCCCAGGTGCACGAGACCTATATCGTCGCCCAGACCCGCGACGGCGTCGTCATCGTCGACCAGCACGCGGCCCACGAGCGCCTGGTCTACGAGCGGATGAAGCACGAGATGGAGGCCGGCGGCGTCGCCCGCCAGACCCTGCTGCTGCCCGAGGTGGTCGAGCTGGATCCGGCCGAGGCCGAGCGCGTCGTGGCGCGGGCCGAGGAGCTGTCTTCGCTCGGTCTCGTCCTCGAAAGCTTCGGCCCCGGCGCGGTGCTGGTGCGCGAGACGCCGGCCCTGCTGGGCAAGGCCGACGCGGCGGGCCTGGTGCGCGACATCGCCGACGACCTGGCCGAGAACGGCCAGGCCCTGGCCCTGAAGGAGCGGCTGGAGGAGGTCTGCTCGACCATGGCCTGCCACGGCAGCGTCCGCGCCGGCCGCCGCCTCAACGCCGCCGAGATGAACGCCCTGCTGCGCGAGATGGAAGCCACGCCCCACTCGGGCCAGTGCAACCACGGCCGCCCGACCTATGTGGAGCTGAAGCTGTCCGACATCGAGAAGCTGTTCGGGCGGCGGTAACAGATCCTCCCCCTGAAGGGGGAGGTGGCCCGAAGGGCCGGAGGGGGAAGAGGCTGCTGACGCAGATCGCTCGCCGCTTCGGCAAGTACGTCCCCCTCCGTCGGCTTCGCCGACACCTCCCCCTTCAGGGGGAGGGTCTCAAGCCACCTGCGGGTCCAGCGACTGCACCTCGTGCCAGTCGTGCAGCGGCAGCATCGGTCGGGCGAAGGGCGAGACGGTGGCCGGGGCGTGCAGCAGGTCGGTGACTTCGGGGCCGGTGACGAACGGCACCTCGTGATCGACGCAGGCCAGCAGTTCGCGGCGGCGTGAGACGCCGGTGACGCCCTGCCAGATGCGCTTGCGGCGATAGGTCGGTCCCTCGCGCATGAAGCGGTCGATGGCCGCCAGCCGTTCGCTTTCGACGGCGTCGGGCAGGTCGAGGGTGACGCTGCTGGCGAAGTCGGGCGGCAGGTCCTCGACCCGGAAGGCCGGATCGCGCACCCGCAGGTCCAGCCGCGAGAAATAGGGCGCCAGGAACGACTTGATCTGCGACAGGGCCGAGAACGAGGGGACGCGCGGGGTGTCGTAGATGCCGGCCGCCAGGCGGCCGCGCGCCGAGGCCGGCAGGGCCGACAGCCCGACGGTCAGAAGGTTGCGGCCGATCGGCTTGACCAGGCTGGAGAAGCAGATCGGCACGAAGATCACGCCGGCCTCGTCGGCCTTCAGCAGGGCGGGCAGCGCCGCCAGGGCCGCTGCGTCGGCGTCCTCGGCCTCGGCGTGGACGTCCTGGTCGAAGGCGCGGCGCTCGACGAGGGCGTGCACGACGACGCTGCCGACGAAGAGTTCGCGTTGCAGGTGATAGACGCCGCGGAAGCCCAGCGGGCCGGTCGGTTCGGGGCGCGAGACGATCTTGGGCAGGGCCTCCATCGGCGGCTCGCCGGCCACCGGTCCGCCGGGCGGGGCCAGGGAGACCACGCCGTCGGGCGTGACCTTGCAGACCCGGCCCAGGCCCTCGGGATAGGCCCCATCGACCATCAGGGCCCGCACGGCCGCCAGCGACATGCCGCCAAAGCGCATGACCTCGGCCTGGTCGCCCTCGACCAGCAGCAGGCTGACCTCGCCGTCGCCCTCGACGCCGAACATCTTGCGCTGCATGTCGCGGGCCATGGCCTGAAGTTCGCGGGCGTCGAGCCGCGTGGCGCGGGGGTCGGCCAGGACGAAGGTGAACGGCGCCACCAGGCCGTAGCGGCGCGGATGCAGCCAGGTGGTTTCCAGATAGGCCCCGGCCACCTTGGCCACGAGGGCGGCCATGGCGTCGTTGTCCGCGAAACGGAGTTCGTCGCCGACGAAGATCTTCAGGCACGCTACGGCAGTCATGGAGCAACCTTCGCGCGCGGTGGTTACCGATAGGCGCCTATGCGGTTGCGGCCAGACGTCGCACGAACCTCGGTCTTTCCGACGCGTTGTGGCGGGGGAGGAGATCGTCATGCAGATCCATCGCGGCCGGCTGATCGACCATGTCCACCTGCGCGCCAGGGACCTGGAGGCGACCAAACGCTTCTACCGGGCGGTGCTGGAGGCTCTGGGCGTTCCCTTCGACGACGCCGGGGATCACCTGTCGGCCGACGAGCTGTGGATCGACGCCGGCGAGCCGGCCACCCACGTGCATCTCGCCTTCCAGGCCAAGGACCAGGACACCGTGCGGCGCTTTCACGCGGCGGGCCTTTCGGCCGGCGGGCGCGACAACGGCGGGCCGGGCGAGCGGCCCTACCACCCTGGCTACTACGCCGCCTTCCTGTGGGATCCGGACGGCAACAACATCGAGGCGGTGTTCCACGGCCCGGCCCAGCGCTCTGCCGACAGCGTGGTGTTCACGTTCGAGACGCCCTAAGCCGCCGCCTCGGCGGTCCAGCCGTAGAGCGGCAGCTGGCCGCGCGGATAGGGCGCGACGGTGGTCGGCGCTTCCAGCAGTTCGGTGACCATGCCGCCGCTGACGAACGAGGCGCCCTGGTCCAGGGCCGCGGCCAGCTCGCGCGGGCCGCGCAGGTCGCTGACGCCCTGCCAGACCTGGCGGCGGCGATAGAGCGGGGCGTCCTTGAGGAAGCGGGCGATGGCGGCCAGGCGGTTGGCCTCGGTGTCGCCCTCGGGCTGGAAGGTGATGCTGGCGGCCAGGGTCGGCGGCAGGTCCTCGACCTGGAAGGCCGGATCGCTGACCCGCAGGTCCAGACGGCTGAAATAGGGATCGAGGAACGCCTTCAGCTGGCGCAGGGCGACCAGGGACGGCGCGCGGGGCACGCCGTAGACGCCCGCCGCCAGCCGTCCGCGCAGGTCGCCGGGCAGGGCGCGCAGACGGCTCTCCAGCTCGGCCCGCAGACCGGGCTTCAGCACCGAAGAAAAGCCGATCGGCACGTAGGCGACGCCGGTGTTGGGGCCGAGCGCGGCGATCGCGCCCTTGAGGATGGCCATGTCGTGCAGGGCGCGCTGGCCGTCGACATAGGTCTCGTAGGCGACGCCGGCGTGGCCCGCCTCGCGCCAGACGGCGACGTTGCCGACGAAGAGCTGGCGGCCGGTGTGATAGACGCCGCGCCAGGCCACCCGGGCCGGCAGCGGGCGCGGGCACAGGCGGGCCAGGGCCTCCATGGTGGGCACGCCGGTGATCGGGCCGCCCATCGGCATGACCGAGCGCACCTCGCGCGGGGTGATGCGGCAGACGCGGCCGGCCAGGGAGGCGTCCTCCTCGCCGGACAGCAGCAGGGTGAGCTGGCGGGCGGGCAGGCCGGCGAAGCGCATGACTTCATGCTGGTCGCCCTCGAACATCAGCATGACGATCTCGCCGGCGTCGTCGTCGCCGAACAGGCGGTGCTGGAGGGCGCGGGCCAGGGCCTGGAGTTCGCGGGCGTCCAGCCGCGTGGCGCGCGGATCGGCCAGCACGAACGAGAACGGCGCCACCAGCCCATGGCGGCGCGGCGCCGTCCAGGCGGTCTTCAGGTGCTCGGCGGCGACCTTGGCCACGAGGGCGGCGTTACGCTCGGTCTCGGCGGGATCGTCCCCGACGAAGACCTTCAGGCAGGCGATGGCGGTCATGTCGCGCAGGTTGCGCGAGCGAGGTTATCACGCGTTATAGGTCAGCTGCGACCCAGCGTCGCGAACGCCGGTTTCCGAGTGCGCCTAGGCGGCCCGGAGCGGCAGTTCCTGGGTCGCGCCCAGGGCCGGCGGCTTGTCGAGCAGGGCGCTGACGGCGGGGCCGGCGGCGAAGCGCAGGCCGGCGGCCCGGCAGGCGTCCAGCTCCTTGGCGCTGCGCACGCCCAGCACCGCCTGGCGTACGCCCTTGCCGCGATAGATCGACTGGCGCGAGGCGAAGAGGGCGATGGCCTTGATCCGCTCGGCGTCGGACTCCTCGCCCAGTTCCAGCGAGATGCTGGAGGCGATGTCGCCCGGCAGGGTGTTCACCGGGAAGTTCGGATCGGAGATGCAGAGGTCGATGTAGGCGAACGAGCCCTGCAGGAAGCCGCGGATCTGCTGCAGCAGGCCCATCGAGGGCTCGCGCGGGGTGTCGTAGACGCTGGCCCCCAGGCGCGGCTGCAGGTCGAGCGGGAAGCGCGACAGCCGGCGCTTGTAGGCCTCCTGCGAGGCCGGGGTGGTCAGGTTCCAGAAGCTGAGCGGCAGGAACAGCGCGCCGTCGCCGTTCTTGACCGTCGGGAAGCCGAACTGGGCGTCGTTGAGGCCGGTGAGGTCTCGGGCCAGCAGGTCGGAATCTTCGGTCGGACGCGGCGCGGCCAGATCGGCCTTGTGGCCCAGCAGGGCGCCGACCACGGTCTCGCCGGGCAGGTGGTAGATGGCGCTCCAGCCGGTGGTCAGCGGCGCGGCGGGCTTGGCCGGCGCGACGGCGGCGATGGGGCGGATCGGGGCGGCCGGCTTGGCGGCGGTTTTTGCAGGAGCGGGCGCTGGTTCGGGCGCGGCGGCGGGGGCGCTGGGCACCGCGCGGATCTCCTCGGCGGTGATCACCTGCACGTGGCCCGGGGCGCCGGAATAGCCGCGGCCGGCCATCAGGCCCGCCAGTTCGCCTTGCGACAGGCTGGCGAACTGCAGCACGGCGTTCTCGTCGCCCTCGAAGGTCATGAGACAAACTTGGCCGCTCTTGCGGCCGGGGAACAGCGAGGTCTCCAGCTCGATGGCCAGGGCCTGCATCTCGGTGGGATCAAGCTGCTCGGCCTTGGTGTCGGCCAGCACGAAGGCCAGGGGCGCGACGACGCCGTAGCGGCGCGGGGCCTTCCAGCGATGCTTGAGATAAAGGTCGGCCGCGACCTCTACCTGGGCAGGAGGAACGCTGGCGCCCGCCGTCTCCGCGGCGGTGAGCAGGATACGCAGGCAGGCAATGGCCGTCATGATCGGCAATCTGACGGCCAATGCTTGGCGAAATCCTTACAAAGCAAGGATAACGTCGGTTTTTCTTATTTGGCCCAGGTATAGGTGCGGCAGGTTGTCGCGATCGCTGGAAGCTCTACCTGGCGACGACCCGCCGCGACAGGCTCAGACGAAGTCCTCGCTGAGGCGGAACTCCAGGCGCTGCTTGACGCCCGGCCAGTCGAAATCGGTGATCGAGAACACGGCCGTGTCGCGCACGTGGCCGGTCCAGGTGATCTTGTGGCTGCGCAGCACGCCTTCCTTGCTGGCGCCCAGCTTTTCGACCGCGGCCTGGCTGCGGGCGTTGCGGACGTCGATGTTGAACTCCACGCGGATGACGCCGGAGTCGAAGGCGTGGCCCAGCAGCAGGCGCTTGGATTCCGGGTTCACCGGGCCCGAGCGGGCGCTGGGGTGCAGGAAGGTCGAGCCGATCTCCAGGCCCTTGTGCAGGCGGCGGATGTTCAGATAGCTCGACGTGCCGACGATCTTGCCGTCCGACTTGCGGCGGATGGCGAAGCCGATGCGCTCGCCCCGGTCGCTCTCGCCCAAGAGGGCGCCCCACCAGTCCTCGAAGCCTTCGCCGCAGCCGTTGACCGACATGATCTCCCAGCTCTCGGGATCGCAGTCGATGGCGCCGCGCAACTCGTCGCGCAGTTCGGGGGTGACGGGCTCCAGCCGCACGTAGCGGCCTTCGAGGGGCTTGATGGTCAGGTTCATGGCGGTGTTTTCCGTCAGGAGCGGGCGGCTGACAAGCCGCCAGGCGAGGATCCGGGGCCGAAGCGGCGGGATCGTTCAAAATGGCCCCGCATCGCCCGCTTGCCGCGCCCGTAAACTCGGTGTTACAACGTCTTCAAACAAGTGTTTGAACCAGGGATCGGGAACGCCATGGACTTCGACATCTCTCCCCGTCAGCGGGAATTCCTCGACCGGGTGAACGCCTTCATCGAGGACCACGTGCGGCCGGCGATCCCGACCTACGAAGCCGAGATGGACGTTCCCGCCGACCAGCGCTGGAAGGTCGTCCAGGTGCTGGAGGAGCTGAAGGGCAAGGCCAAGGCCGCCGGCCTGTGGAACTTCTTCATGCCGCCGCACAGCGGCCAGGTGCATGTCGACGACACCTTCGAGTTCGAGGGCGTGCAGCTGACCAACCTCGAATACAGCCTGATCGCCGAGCAGCTGGGCAAGATCGGCTTCGCCTCCGAGGTCTTCAACTGCTCGGCGCCCGACACCGGCAACATGGAAGTGCTGATGCGCTACGGCACGCTGGCGCAGAAGGAGCGCTGGCTGCGGCCGCTGATGAACGGCCAGATCCGCTCGGCCTTCCTGATGACCGAGCCGGAGGTGGCCAGCTCCGACGCCACCAACATCGAGACCCGGATCGAGCGCGACGGCGACGACTACGTGATCAACGGCCGTAAGTGGTGGTCCTCGGGCGTGGGCGATCCGCGCTGCAAGGTCGCCATCGTCATGGGCAAGACCGATCCGACCGCCTCCACCCACCAGCAGCAGAGCCAGATCCTGGTGCCGCTGGACGCGCCGGGCATCGAGGTGGTGCGCATGCTGCCGGTGTTCGGCTTCGACGACGCCCCGCACGGCCACGCCGAGGTGATCCTCAAGGACGTCCGCGTGCCGGTCGAGGACGGGCTGATCCTGGGCGAGGGCCGCGGCTTCGAGATCGCCCAGGGCCGCCTTGGCCCCGGCCGCATCCACCACTGCATGCGCACCATCGGCGCCGCGGAAGTGGCGCTGGAGAAGATGGTCAAGCGCCTGATGACCCGGAAGGCCTTCGGCAAGTACATCTCCGAGCAATCGGTGTGGGAGCAGCGCATCGCCGAGGCCCGCATCGACATCGAGATGTGCCGCCTGCTGTGCCTGAAGGCCGCCGACATGATGGACAAGGCCGGCAACAAGGCCGCCCGGCTCGAGATCGCGATGATCAAGGTCGCCGCGCCGCGCATCGCCCTGAAGGTCATCGACGACGCCATCCAGGCCCACGGCGGGGGCGGCGTCACCACCGATTTCGGCCTGGCCAAGCTCTATGCCGGCATCCGCACCCTGCGCCTGGCCGACGGCCCCGACGAGGTGCACTGCCGCACCATCGCCCGGATGGAATATTCCAAGTACGGCGACCTGGCCTTCAAGCAGAAGGCCGAGCGGGAAGCGGCCCTGCACGTGCCGGGGATTCGGTAGGGGAAGACCCCCTCAGTCGCTCCGCGACAGCTCCCCCAGAGGGGGAGCATCTGCTCAGCAAAATCCTCCCCCTCTGGGGGAGGTGGCCCAGAGGGCCGGAGGGGGAGGCCGCCGTGAGGCGGCCTTCTCTGTTTCAGAACCCCGGCGCCACGATCGCCCGGGCCTGGGTCTCGTCGCAGCGGATCTGGTCGATCATCAGCTCGATGCTGTCGAACTTCAGTTCCGGGCGCAGGAAGGCGATCAGCTGGGTCTCGATGACCTGGCCGTAGAGATCCTCGTCGAAGTCGAACAGCCAGGTCTCCAGCCGCGTCTCGACCTCGCCGGTGGTCGGGTTGTTGCCGAGGTTGGCCACGCCCGGGATCACCCGGCCGTCGGGCAGGCGGGTGCGGGTGGCGTAGACGCCGAGCTTGGGCACCACGTAGTCGACGATCTCGACATTGGCGGTGGGAAAGCCCAGCTGGCGGCCCAGCTGCTGGCCGCGGCGCACCACGCCCTCGATGGCGAAGGGGCGACCCAGGATCCGGGCGGCTTCCTCGGGCTTGCCGGCGCGCAGGGCCTCGCGGACGCCGGTGGAAGAGAACTTCTCGCCGTCGCGGTTGGCCACGGGTTCGGCGACCGAGACCGAAAAGCCCAGCTCCTCGCCATAGGCCTTCATGGCCTCGGGGCTGCCGGTGCGGCCCTTGCCGAACGAGATGTCGAAGCCGACGGCGACGTGGCGGATGCCCAGGCCGTCGTGCAGCACGCGCTCGGCGAAGGCCCGATCGTCCAGCGTGGCCATCTCGAAGTCGAACGGCAGCAGGTAGAGGAAGTCGACGCCCAGATCGCTGAGCAGGCGGGCCTGCTGCTCGACCGTCATCAGCCGGAAGGCCGGCTCGGTGGGGCGGAACAGGCGCCGGGGGTGCGGGTCGAAGGTGACCACGCCCAGCGGGACCTTCAGTTCGCGCGCGGCCCGGGCGGCCTCGGCGATCACCTGCTGGTGGCCGCGATGGACGCCGTCGAAATTGCCCAGGGCTACGGCTGCGCCCTTCTCCTCTGGCGCTACGTCCTTCCAGCCATGGACGATCTTCAGGCGCACGCGCGGATCCATGCTCAGGCGCCCTTCTTCGGAACCAGGACCACGGCCTCGCCGTCGACCACGGCCTTCTTGCCGACGATGCAGGTGGTGGAGAGGGTGACGCGGCCCTTGGCCTCGTCGATGGCGGTGACCGCCACCTTGACCACGACGGTGTCGCCGATGCGCACCGGCCGCTTGAAGTTCAGCGATTGCGACAGATAGACCGCGCCGGGACCGGGCAGGCTGGTGCCCAGCGCCGCCGAGATGTAGCCGGCCGACAGCATGCCGTGGGCGATGCGCTCGCCGAAGCTGGTGCCCGCCGCATAGTCGGCGTCGAGGTGGACGGGGTTGGTGTCGCCGGTCACGTCGGCGAAGGCCTGGATGTCGGCCTCGCCCACGGTGCGGCTGAGTTCGGCGCTCTGGCCGACGCTCAAGTCCTCGAGAAAGAGACCCATGCGATCCCCGATCCTGCGTTCTTATTGCTCTTAGACGGGCTTTGTAGCGCGCCGGGCGGGGTTCACCAGACCAGATCGGCGATGGCGTGGGTCGCGCCGACGCTTTCGGCGGCCAGCAACTGGGCCACGGCCTCGGGCGACAGCAGGCCGTCGGCGCCGAGGGCCTTCTCGCCGTGGATGCCCTTGGCGATGAACAGGCAGGCCAGCTTCTGGTTCTCGGCGCCCAGCACGTCGGTGATGACGCCGTCGCCGATGCAAAGCACGCGCGAGCGATCGACCGGGCCGCCCTTCAGGCGTTCGGCCTGCGCCAGGGCCAGGTCGTAGATCGCCGCGAACGGCTTGCCGGCCATCACCACCTTGCCGCCCAGCTCCTCATAGAGGTCGGCCAGGGCGCCGGCGCAGTAGATCAGCTTGTCGCCGCGCTGCACCACCCGGTCGGGATTGGCGCAGATGAACAGCAGGCCGCGATCGGCGGCGACCTTCAGGCGGTCGCGATAGTCCTCGGGGACTTCGGTCTCGTCGTCATAGAGGCCCGAGCACAGGATGAAGTCGGCGTCCTCGCAGCCGGCCAGCGTCAGGTCCAGCCCGGCCCACAGCGGCGCGTCGCGGTCGGGGCCGACCTTCCAGACCTTCTTGCCGGCCTGGGGCGTCAGCAGCGAGCGCGTGGCGTCGCCGCTGGTGACGAAGGCGCTCCAGGCCTCGCGCTGCACCTTCAGGCCGTCCAGCTGCGACAGCACGTCGGCCGAGGGGCGGGGGGCGTTGGAGATCAGCACCACCGGGCCGTGGTCGCGGTTGAAGCGCTCCAGGGCGTCGCACGCTTCCGGGAAGTTGCGCACGCCGTTGTGGATCACGCCCCACACGTCGCAGAGCACAACGTCGTAGCGGTCGGTCAGGGCGGAGAGGCCGGCGGGAAAGTCGATCATGGCAGGGCGGGTACCGGGCGAGAGTCCGAGCGTCAATGGCGGGCGAGCGGCGAGCCGGAAGGGCGCGGCCGCGCTTCGCATGTGGTGATCGCTCGCGAAGATATCAACAGTGTCTGTTGATAGGTATTTCTCTCAAAATGGGAAGTAACGGTGTTCGATATTGTAGGTAATTTATCTACGGAATTTAATAATTTGCGATTCACCTTACAATAAGAAATGGCGACTATTTCTCATCGACAGGGGGCGGCGGAAGAATTCCGAGCCTGTTTTGTAAGTGAGTTAGTATAGTGCGTAACGTTGCTATGAAGTCGGCTCTGTTCTGCTCGGCCATCGCGATCTCGATCTTTGCCGCTCAAGGCGCCTTTGCTCAAACCACGGCCGGCACCGGCGCGACCGCCACGGGCTATGACACCGCCGCCGTCGGCGAGTACGCCACGGCCAGCGGCGACTACGCCAACGCCCTGGGCGCCAGCGCCACGGCCAGCGGCTATCACGCCCTGGCGATCGGCCACGGCGCCGTCGCCAGCGGCACGGCCGCGATCCAGATCGGCGCGCACGGCGAGGCCTCGGGCGAATACTCGACCGTCGTCGGCAACTATTCTTCGGCGACCGGCGATTACAGCTCGGTGCTCGGCGCCTACGCCTCCGCCACGGGAACCAACAGCGTCGCCATCGGCTACGGCTCAGTCGCCGACGAGGACAACACCGTCTCGGTCGGCACCTCGACCTCGACCCGCCGCATCACCAACGTCTCGGACGGCGTCAACAGCACCGACGCGGTGAACCTGGGCCAGCTGGAAAGCTACAGCGCCTCGACCCTGTCCAGCGCCAACGCCTACACCGACACGGCCGTGGCCAGCATCACCTCGACCGCCAACACCTACACCGACACCGTGGCCGCCCAGACCCTGACCACGGCCAACAGCTACACCGACACCGTCGCGTCCCAGACGCTGACGACCGCCAACGCCTACACCGACACGGCCGCCGCGGCCGCGGTGACGACGGCCAACACCTATACGGACACGGCCGCCGCCGCCGCCGCGACCACGGCCAACGCCTTCACCACGGCCACCGCCGCCACGACCCTGAGCTCGGCCAACGCCTATACCGACACCAAGGCCGCCGCGACTCTGAGCGCCGCCAACGCCTATACCGACTGGCGCGTCGATACCCTGGCCACCCAGATGGACAACCGCATCAACGAGGTCTCCAGCCGCCTGAACGGCGTCGGCGCCATGAGCTCGGCCATGTCGATGATGGCCGCCAACAACGCCGGCCAGGGCGCAGGCCTGACCAACCGTCTGGCCGTGGCCGTCGGCGGCTATCGCGGCCAGGGCGCCATCGCCGTGGGCTACTCGCACAACAGCCGCGCCGTCAGCTACAACGTCGGCTTCTCGGCCACGGGCCGCGACGTGATGAGCGGCGGCAGCGTCGGCTTCGCCTGGTAATAATTTCACCCGGTAATCGGAGCGCAGAAGCGCGAGCCACGCAGAAGGCGTGAAACGACAGGGCCCCGGAGCATGCTCCGGGGCCTTTTCGCGTGGGGCTCAGGCCGCGTCGTGGAAGATCACGCCGAGCGTACGCCGCGTTCCGCCGCGCACCTCGCTGACGCCGTGGCGCAGGATCCGGCGATGGACGCCGCGCGCGCCTTCCGCCGGCCGCTCCCGCACGGCGAAGATCACGCCCTCGCCCTGGGCCAGCGGCACGACCTGGGCGGCCGACTGCTGGCGCGGGCGCTGCTCGACCAGCACGAACTCGCCGCCCGTAAAGTCGCGCCCCGGCTCGTCGAGCAGGAAGGCGGCCTGCAGCGGAAACACGTGCTCGCCGTAGAGGTCCTGGTGCAGGCAGTTGTAGTCGCCGGGGCCATAGGTCAGCAGCAGGGGCGTCGGCCGGACCTGGCCTGCGCCGTGGCAGCGGTCGAGCATCCCCGCCAGGTCGTCTGGAAAGCGGCGCTCTTCGCCCAGCCGCTGCATCCAGCCGTTGGCGATGCGGGCCAGCGGCGGATAGAGGCCGGCCCGCAGCTTCTGCACCGTCTCGGGCAGGGGATAGGCGAAGTATTTGTATTCGCCGCGTCCGAAGCCGTGGCGGGCCATGACCACCCGGCTGCGGAACGGCGCCTCCTCGGCATAGAGCCCGGCCAGGCGGCCGCAGGTCTCCGGCGTCAGCACCGGGCCGGTGGTCGCCCAGCCGCGGGCGTCGAGCTCGGCGGCGATGCGGGTCCAGTCCAGGTTCATGCAGCGGCTTCCCGCGCCAGCAGGGCCTGCTTGCGCTCGACGCCCCAGCGGTAGCCGGAAAGCCCGCCGTCCGAGCGCACCACCCGGTGGCAGGGCGTCAGCACGGCGACCGGATTGGCCCCGCAGGCCTGGGCCACGGCCCGCACGGCCGAGGGCCGGCCGATGGCGCGCGCCACTTGCGCGTAGGAGGCGGTGGTTCCGGCCGGGATGTCGCGCAGAGCCTTCCAGACGGCGCGCTGCAGGTCCGTGCCGCGCTCGTCGAGGGCAAGGGGGAGCGTCAGGTCGCCCGGGCGGCCGCTGTCGATGGCGGCGACCAGGGCGGCGAGGGCTGGGCCGGCGGCGGCGTCATCCTCCACCAGCCGGGCGCGGGGGAAGCGGGCGGCCAGGTCCTCGCGCATCTCGGCGCGGTCCCATCCCATGATAAGCAGGGCAAGGCCCGTTTCGGAGGTCGCCGCCAGGGCCAGGCCCAGCGGCGTCTCGCCGAAGCCGTAGCTGAGGGTCTCGATCGGCTCGTCGGGCCGGCAGCGCAGGCAGGGACGCAGGCCCGCCGCCCGGGCGGCCTCGCGGGTGTCGTAGAAGGCGACGTTCTTGCGCAGCGGGCGTCCCGAGCAGCTGGGGCGACAATAGACGCCGGTGGTGCGCACGCCGCAGAAGAAGGCGCCGTCGGCGGCGCGGTCGCGGCGCTCGATCGCGGCCCAGCGGGCTTCGTCGGTGGGGTAGGCGGGAGTGGGATCGGCGGTGGTCATGTCGGGCTCCTTTCGGATCTGAGCCCACCATCGCGCCGTCGCCCGCGCCCGTCATTCCGATGCTTGCGGTCTCAGCGTTCTTCCGCCGTGGCCGTGCGATGGCCGTAGCTGAGCACCCGCGTGGCGATCCAGGTCTCGCCCTGCCGCTTCCAGACGATGACGAACTTGGCGATGCCGGCGCAGCCCTGGTCCTTCTGGCAGAAGCGGTGCTCGCCCTCCTCGACCGCGCCGAAGTCCTTGATCGGATAGATGCGCAGCGTGCCGGGGACCAGTTCGCGCCGCACCTTGCCGCAGATGTACTTGCGGGTGTTGTCGATCACCGACTGGCGCTCCCAGGTGACGCCGCCCTCGTCGTGATAGAATTCGACGTCCGGCGCGAAGGCCGCGCCGAAGGTTTCCAGGTCGCAGGCGTTGTAGGCGTCGAAGACCTTGCGGTCCTGGGCCGTGATCGTCTCGGTCAGCGACGGTTCGGCCGCCCATGCCGTGCTCGCCCCGCCCATCGCCGCCAGCAGCGCCGCCGCCATCATCGCCTTGCGCATGATCCCCTCCCTGGCATGTCGCCAGGAGCTTGGCCGGGCAGGGGGCGAGAGCCGAGTGAATTGCGGCTCATGACGCAGGCTTAATGCGAAACCGCCGCCCGGGGTGGCCCGGACGGCGGTCGAAAGGATCAGCTTGCGGGAAGGCCTACCAGTTGGCGGCGCGACGGCGCAGCGGGGCCTGGACGAAGTCGGCCGGCGGGGCGGTCTCGGCCAGCACAGCGTCGCGGATGGCCCGCGGTTCGCCGAACAGGTGGCCCTGACCGTAGCCGATGTCGAGATCGAGGATCTCGGCGATCTGGCGCTCGCTCTCCACCTTCTCGGCGATCACCTCGACGCCGTAGCGGCGCATCAGGGCGGCGAAGTCGGCGGCGTTGAGGTCGGGCAGCGAGCTCAGCACCAGCTTGCCGTCCTGCTCTTCCAGCTGCTCGAGGATCATCTCGGCGCCGACCTTGACGAACTTGACGTCGGCGCGGGCCAGGTCCTGGAAGTCGAGGTCCAGGTCGACGATCTTGTCGAGGCTGAACTGGAAGCCCAGGCTGGCCAGGCGGGCCATGTGGCGGGCCTCGACCGGGCCGCGCTGGTTGAAGGCGGTCTGGCCCAGTTCGAAGATCAGCGAGCCGGCCAGGTCCTTGTGGCCCTGAAGGAACTCGAGGAACTGCGGGAAGAAGCTTTCGTCGGCCAGGCTGGCCAGCGAGATG
Source organism: Caulobacter sp. D5 (assembly GCF_003185805.1). GTDB lineage: Bacteria > Pseudomonadota > Alphaproteobacteria > Caulobacterales > Caulobacteraceae > Caulobacter. The sequence goes on along the minus strand of NZ_QHJY01000147.1, from coordinate 14,203 downwards.
TTGCAGAAGATGCCGACCTTGCGGTCCTGCTTGGCCAGGCGGCGGACGATCTGCACGCAGCGGAACAGCAGCAGGTTGTCGATGGCCGTCATCAGGCCTTCGGACTCGGCGACGGCCAGGTACTCGGCCGGCATCATCACGCGGCCGGTCTCGTCGCGCAGGCGCGAGAAGCTTTCGTAGAAGACGGTGCGGCGCTGGGGCAGGCTGACGACCGGCTGCAGGTAAAGATCGACGCGGTTCTCGGCCAGGGCGTCCTGGACGATCTCCAGCATGGCGTTGACCGGGGCGGCGACGCGGGCGTTGGCGCTGGCGCTGTGGCGGGCGGCCGCGACCTGGTGGGTCAGCTGGCTTTCCAGGCGCTCGCTCATGCGCTGCATCAGGTCTTCGAGCTGGTGGACCTCGCTGGTCAGTTCGGCCGAGCGCTTCTCGGCGTCCTCGGCGACGGTTTCGACCAGGGTGGTCATGCGCGCGTCGATCTTCTCGATCTGCTCGACCAGGATGGAATGGGCTTCGCGCACGGTTTCGATGTCCAGCTTCAGCTGGGCGTTGTCGAAGACGTTGCTGATGATGCCGTGGAAAGCGAAGCACAGGCCCAGCGACCCGATGAAGGCCGAGAGGCCGACAGCAGGGGTCGCGCCCATGCGCCACAGCAGCAGGGAGACGATCAGAGCCAGGCAGAGATAGGCGCCGGTCAGAAGAGCCAGCTTTAGCCTTCGCATTTCAGGTCCCTACGAATCGCTTGCAAAAATTAATGCAACCGCTGCGGCCTTGAGTCGAATAGATTAACGCGGCTGGGCCATTACGCCGCGCATCCCCTGTTGATTTTTTTCGAGACCACCGTTCGCGGCGGCCATCCTTTCGTCGACAGTGGCGGTTAGGGCTGATAACCGTTCGCAAGTTTTCGCCGCGAGGCCCCAGATGACCGACGCCGTCCTCACCGCCGACGCCTCCATAGCTTCCGACGCCCCGACCCGCGCCCTGAGCACGGCCGCGCGAGGCGACAAGGGCGTGATCGTGGCGGTGCGCGGCGAGACCGGTTCGCCCGAGGCGGTGGCCGCCGAGGAGCTGGAGCGCCGCCTGCTGGAGATGGGCTTCGTCGAGGGCGCGCGCATCGAGATTCTGCAGGAAGGCCTCTTTGGCCGTGATCCCATCGCCGTAAGGGTGGACGACACCCGCGTGGCCCTGCGCCGCCGCGAGGCGCGCGCTGTGACCGTTCAGTTCGACGGAAAGACGCTTTGACCGACACCGCTATCCGGCCCTCGCGCATCGCGCTGGTCGGCAATCCGAATTCCGGCAAGACCGCGCTGTTCAACGCCCTGACCGGGGCCCGCCAGAAGGTCGCCAACTACGCTGGCGTCACCGTCGAGCGCAAGGAAGGCCAGCTGGTCACGCCGGGCGGCCGCACCGTCAGCGTGCTCGACCTGCCGGGCACCTACAGCTTGCGCGCCCGCAGCCCCGACGAGGTCGTCACCCGCGACGCCGTGCTGGGCCGCCTGGCCGGCGAGACCGCGCCCGACGTGCTGGTCTGCGTGGCCGACGCCACCAACCTGCGCCTGGTGCTGCGCCTGGTGCTCGAACTGAAGCAGGTCGGCCGGCCGTTCGTCCTGGCCCTCAACATGTTCGACATCGCCCAGCGCCAGGGCCTGCGGATCGATCTGGAGCAGCTGGCCCGCGAGGTCGGCGCGCCGATCGTGACCACGGTGGCGACCCGCAAACGCGGCCTCGACGAACTGCTGACCCAGGTCTACACCCTGACGCTGACCCACTCGAACGCCGTCGACAACACCTGGCGCGAGCCGAGCGCCGGCGAGATCCGCGCCGCCCACGCCGAGGCCCAGCGCATCTTCAAGACCTGCGTGCGCCCGCCCGAGCGGCCCGACACGGTGACCGGCAAGATCGACTCGGTGCTGCTGCATCCGGTGGCGGGCCTGGCGATCCTGTTCACCCTGCTGTTCGTGATGTTCCAGGCGGTGTTCACCTGGGCGACCATCCCGGCCGACGCCATCGACGGCGGCTTCGCCGCGCTCGGCGCCTTCGTCACCGCCCACCTGCCCGAGGGGCTGCTTTCCAGCTTCATCGCCGACGGCCTGATCGCCGGCGTCGGCAGCGTGCTGGTGTTCCTGCCGCCGATCCTGATTCTGTTCTTCTTCATCCTGCTGCTGGAAGACAGCGGCTACATGACCCGCGCGGCCTTCCTGATGGACAAGATCATGGGCGGGGCGGGCCTGCACGGCCGGGCCTTCATCCCGCTGCTGTCGAGCTTCGCCTGCGCGATCCCGGGGATCATGTCCACGCGGGTGATCGACAACAAGCAGGACCGGCTCACCACCATCCTGGTGGCTCCGCTGATGACCTGCTCGGCGCGGATCCCGGTCTACACCCTGATCATCGGCGCCTTCATCCCGCGGACCACGGTCAACGGCCTGTCGCTGCAGGGCCTGGTGATGTTCGGCCTTTACGCCGCGGGCATCGTCTTCGCCCTGCTGGTGTCGTTCGTCATCCGCCGCATCTTCTGGCGGGGCACGGTCGAGCCGTTCATGATGGAGCTGCCGACCTATCGCTGGCCCGAGCCGCGCAACCTGCTGCTCAACCTGTGGACCCGCGCCAAGATCTTCCTGAACCGCGCCGGCCGCATCATCATGCCTCTGATGGTGCTGGTCTGGGTGCTGTCGACCTTCCCCTATCCGCCGGAAGGCGCGACGGGGCCGGCCATCGACTACAGCATCGCCGGGCGCCTGGGCCATTTCCTGGCCCCCGTCATGCAGCCCATTGGTTTTAATTGGCAAATGACCGTGGCCCTGATCCCCGGCATGGCGGCCCGCGAAGTCGCCGTGGCGGCGCTGGGCACGGTCTACGCCGTGGGCGGGGCCGACGGCTCCACCGACGCCTTGTCGGCCACCTTGAACAGCCAGTGGTCGCTGGCCACGGCCCTGGCCTTCCTCGCCTGGTACGTCTTCGCGCCGCAGTGCATGCCCACCCTGGGCGTGGTCAAGCGCGAGACCAACAGCTGGATCTGGCCGACGGTGATGTTCGTCTACATGGTCGCCCTGGCCTACCTGGCGGCCTTCGTCGTCTACCACGTGGCCGTGGCGCTCGGGGCGGGGTGAGTCGTCGCGCGGGCGAGGCCGTGTTAGGCTTCGCCCATGACGATCCGGTTCGACATCGGAAAAGAAGGTCAGATGGCTGAACTCGTCGCCCGTGTCCGGGCTGGCGAGGAGGTCCTGCTGACGCAGGACGGCGAGGACGTAGCGACGCTCAACCTCGCGAAAACTGAGCCGCGAGTACGGGGACGGCGCATTCCCGGCCTATACGCGCATCTGGGCAAGCTCGAAGATCCCTATCTTTTTCTGCGTCCCGATCCCGAGTTGGAAGAGGCCGCCGACGGGCCGATCTTCCCAACTGAAAAATGAAGCTGCTGATCGACACCCACGTACTGATTTGGTGGTGGACCGATGTCGATCGTCTCTCGCCGTCGGCGCGTGGTTTTCTTGGCGACATCGACGTGAAGATCTACGTAAGCGCGGTCAGCGCCTACGAGATCGAGTTCAAGCGGCGACGCGACCCGTTATTGCAGAGATTGCCCGCCGATCTTCTGACAGCGGCGACCGCAGCCGGATTTCTATGGCGTGACGTCAACCCAGCGGACGCCGTCGTCGCCGGAAGATTACCTACGCACCATCGCGATCCTTGGGATCGGCTGATCGTCGCTCAAGCGATCAACGACAAGGCGCCGATCCTCAGTATCGATGGCGCCTTGGGCGCCTACGATGTCCCGATCCACTGGTAACCGACGCGCTCTACCGCGTCGGGACCGGGACCTCGCCGCGGTAGTCGTAGAAGCCGCGGCCGGTCTTCTTGCCCAGCCAGCCGGCCTCGACATATTTCACCAGCAGCGGGCAGGGGCGGTACTTGCTGTCGGCCAGGCCTTCGTAGAGCACGTTCATGATGCTCAGCACGGTGTCCAGGCCGATGAAGTCGCCCAGCTCCAGCGGGCCCATCGGGTGGTTGGCGCCCAGCTTCATGGCGGTGTCGATGGCGTCGACCGTGCCGACCCCTTCGTACAGCGTGTAGATCGCCTCGTTGATCATCGGCACCAGCACGCGGTTGACGATGAAGGCGGGGAAGTCCTCGGCGTTGCTGGTGATCTTGCCCAGCGACTTGGCGAAGGCCACGGCCGTCTCGTAGGTCGGCACGTCGGTGGCGATGCCGCGGATGATCTCGACCAGCTTCATCAGCGGGACGGGGTTCATGAAGTGCAGGCCGATGAAGCGCTCGGGGCGATCGGTGGCCGAGGCCAGGCGCGTGATCGAGATCGACGAGGTGTTCGAGGCCAGCAGGGTGTCGGGCTTCAGGTGCGGCTGCAGACCGCGGAAGATGGCCTTCTTGAGCTCTTCGTTCTCGGTGGCGGCCTCGATCGCCAGATCGGTCTGGCCGATGGCCTCGATGGCCTCGGCGGCCGCGATGCGGGCCAGCGCGGCGTCGGCCGCGTCCTGGTCGATGATGTTGCGGGTGACCTGGCGGGCGAGGTTCTTTTCGATCAGGGCCAGGCCCGCGTCGATGCGCTCGCGCGAGATGTCGTGCAGGCGGACGTCGTAGCCCGCGAGAGCGCAGACATGGGCGATGCCCGAACCCATCTGACCGGCGCCGATTACGCCGACCGTCTTGATATCAACCATGAAAATCCAAGCCTTCGCTCACGATCGCGCAAGCTCCCGGCAGGGCGCGCTGTACCGTCGCCGAAGTTCTAGCACGAGGAACCGCACGCTCGCCAAGGGCTTTGCTGCGCCGCAAACGTCGGGTGAGCGACGTTCCCCGTCCTGTTCCCGGATTATCCGCCTGTCGGAAGGCGTCAGGCGATCAGTTCGGGGTCGTTTCGCCGCAGCCAGGCGGCGGCGTAGGAGCAAAGCGGGGTGATCCGCATGCCCTCGGCCCGGGCCACCTCGGCGACCTTGACCATCAGGCGGCCGGCGGCCCCGGTGCCGCGCAGGGCGGGATCGGCCTCCACATGCGGGATGACCAGGCGATGGCCGCTGCGCTGGTAGTCGGCGAAGGCGATCAGGCCGTCGACGTCCAGCTCGTAGCGGCTCTTGGCGGGGTTGTGGCTGAAGAGGTCGTCGCTCATGGGCCTGAAACGCGAAAGGGGCGAAGGTGGATGCAGCGCAGCATCACCTTCGCCCCTCACATGGCGCTCAACGAGACGGGATCAAGCCCGCAGCTTGCCGCCCGCCTTCTCGACCGCGGCGACGACCTTGGCCGACAGGGCCTCGATCTCGGCGTCGGTCAGGGTGGCGTCGCGCGGCTGGACCAGCACCTCGATGGCCACCGACTTGGAGCCCTCCGGCACGCCGGGGCCCTCGTAGACGTCGAAGACGCGGGCCGAGGCGATCAGGGCCTTGTCGGCGCCGGCCGCGGCCTTCACCAGGTCGCCGGCCGCCTTGGCCTTGTCGGCGACGAAGGCGAAGTCGCGGCTCAGCGGCATCAGGGCCGACGGGCTGAAGGCCGGCTTGGTCTTCACGGCCTTCTTCTTCGGCTCGGGGATCGCCTCCAGGGTGATCTCGAAGCCGTAGACCGGGCCGGCGACGTCCAGCGCCTTGAGCACCGCGGGGTGGATCTCGCCGAACTCGGCGATCACCGCCTTGGGGCCCAGCTGCAGGCGGGCCGAGCGGCCCGGGTGCCACCACGACGAGGCCGAGCCTTGCGCGGTCTGCAGAGAGGCGACCGGCGCGCCGATCTCCTCGAGCAGGTTCAAGAGGTCGGCCTTGATCGTGAACACGTCCTCGGCCGAGCGCTTGTCCCAGGCGCGCGGCGGGCGCGGGGCCAGGATGCCGGCGACGACCGTGCGCTGGTCCTTGGGACCATCGCCCAGGAACACCGGGCCGACCTCGAACAGGGCCGCGTCCGGGAAGCCCTGGCGGGCGTTGCGGCCGGCGGCCTCGATCAGGTTGGGCAGCACCGACGGGCGCATGCAGTCCAGTTCCGAGGCGATCGGATTGGCCAGCACCAGGGCGTCGGCGCCGCCGCCGAACAGCTGGGCGGTGGCGCGGCTGGTGAAGCTCCAGGTCACGGCCTCGGCGTAGCCGGCCGCGGCCAGGGCGCGGCGGGCGGCGCGGGCGCGCACCTGGCGCGGGGTCAGCACGCCGCCGACGGCGCGGGCGACCTCGGGCAGGGGCGTCGAGGGCAGGGCGCCGTAGCCGGCGATGCGGGCCACTTCTTCCACCAGGTCGGCCTTGCCGTGGGCGTCGCGGCGGAAGCTCGGCGGGGTCACGCAGACCACGCTCTCGGCGTGGGTGGCGAACTCGGCGACGGGCACATCCTTGGGCGGCTCGACCTTGAAGCCCAGGGCCTGGAGGATCTCCAGGCTCTTTTCCGGCGCGATCTCCAGGCCCGACAGGGCCTGCACATAGGCCGGATCGAACAGGATCGGGCCGGGCGCGGCCGGGGCCTCGCCGGCGATGACGACTTCCGAGGCCTCGCCGCCGCACAGCTCCAGGATCAGCCTGGTGGCCAGGTCCAGGCCCGGCACGACCGAGCCGGTGTCGACCGTGCGGGCGAAGCGGTACTGGGCGTCGCTGTTGATGCCGGTCTCGCGGCCGGTCTGGGCGATGCGGATCGGCTCGAACCAGGCGCTCTCGACGAAGACGTCGACGGTGGCTTCCGAGCAGCCCGTGCTCTCGCCGCCCATGACGCCGCCCAGGCCGATCGGGCGCTCGCCGCCCGCGTCGGCGATGACGCACATGGCCGGGGTCAGCTCGTAGGTCTTGCCGTCCAGCGCGATCAGGTGCTCGTCGCCGTTCAGGCCGTGGCGGCCCAGGCGCGCCTCGATCTTGGTCCCCGACAGCAGCGCCGCGTCATAGACGTGCAGCGGCCGGGCGCGGTCGTAGGAGATGTAGTTGGTGATATCGACCAGGGCCGACTTCGGATTGATGCCGATGGCCTTCAGGCGCTCCTGCAGCCACTGGGGCGAGGGGCCGTTCTTGACGCCCCTGATCAGGCGGCCGGCAAATACCGGGCAGGCCTCGCCGTCGACTTCGATCGTGATCGGGCAGGGGAAGGTCCCGGCGACCGGCGCGATCGACAGGTCCTTCAGCTTGCCCACGCCGGCGGCGGCCAGGTCGCGGGCGATGCCGGCGACGCCCAGCCAGTCGGGGCGGTTGGGGGTGACCTCGAAGTCGATGACGGCTTCCAGGCCCAGCGCCACGGCGGCGGGCGTACCCACGGCCAGGTCGCCGGACAGTTCCAGGATGCCTTCCGAACCGTCGTCGGCCTCCAGCTCGGAGCCCGAGCACAGCATGCCGTTGGAGACGACGCCGCGCACCGGCTTCTCGACCAGGGTGACGCCCAGGCCGGGCACATAGGCGCCGATCGGGGCGTAGATGGTGGTCAGGCCGACGCGGGCGTTCGGGGCGCCGCAGACGATCTCCTTGCGGCCGTCGATGGTGTCGACCTGGCAGACGCGCAGGCGGTCGGCGTTGGGGTGCTGAACGGCTTCGACGATCTTGGCGACGCTGAAGGCGGCCAGCTTGGCGGCAGGGTCGGTGACGTGCTCGACCTCGAGGCCGGCCATGGTCATGGCGGCGACCACCTGGGCGGCGGTCGCTTCGGTGTCGAGGTGATCCTTGAGCCAGGAAAGGGTGAACTTCATTGCGTGGTTTCCAACGCCAGGATCTGCTGCAGGAAGGTCTCGGGGCCGGTGAAGCCGACCGCGAAGAACTGGCAGCCGATGAAGGCGCAATCCTTGAAGGGTAGGGCGCCGATGACCTTTTCACCGGCCGGGCGCAGAACGAGATTGGCGATGTCGCCGCCGTGGAAGCCGAAGTTGGTCGAGTCGAAGGTCACGCCTTCCAGCGCCAGCATCACCACCGGCCCGTGCAGGCGGCAGTTCTTGAAGGTGCGGCCGGCGACCATGTTGACGCCGCCCTGAAGCTGGGCGCGGAACAGGTCGATCAGCGAGATCTCCAAGTTCTCGAAGACCTTGGCCGAGCCGTCGATGGTCGGACGCGCGTTCATCAGCTGAGCCCCGAGGCGGGGTTCGGCGCGGCGAAGCCCGAGAAACCGTAGTGGGCGAGCCACCGGCTGTCCGACGACCACATGTCGCGCAGGTCCGGCATGCCGTACTTCAGCATGCCCAGGCGGTCGACGCCGACGCCGAAGGCGAAGCCCTGGTACTCGTCCGGATCGATGCCGCAGGCGCGCAGCACGTTCGGGTGAACCATGCCGCAGCCCAGGATCTCCAGCCACGACGTGCCCTGGCCGATCTTGATCTCGCCGCCCGAGCGGTCGCACTGCACGTCCATCTCGGCCGACGGCTCGGTGAACGGAAAGTGGTGCGGGCGGAACTGGGTGGTCACCGCGTCGGTCTCGAAGAACCGCGCCAGGAAGGTCTCCAGGGTCCACTTCAGGTGGCCCATGTGGATGCCCTTGTCGATCACCAGGCCCTCGACCTGGTGGAACACCGGCGTGTGGGTGGCGTCGTTGTCCACGCGATAGGTGCGGCCCGGCGCGATGATGCGGATCGGCGGCTTCTCGCTGACCATGGTGCGCACCTGCACGGGGCTGGTGTGCGTACGTAGCAGCATGCGTTCGCCGTCTTCCTTGCGATTGAAGAAGAAGGTGTCGTGCATTTCGCGGGCCGGGTGCTTCTCGGGGAAGTTCAGGGCCGTGAAGTTGTGGAAGTCGTCCTCGATGTCCGGACCTTCGGCCACGGCGAAGCCCATCTCGGCGAAGATCGAGACGATCTCGTCCATGGTCTGCATGGTCGGGTGGACCGATCCCTTGCGGCGGTAGGGGCCGGGCAGGGTGAGGTCGAGGGTCTCGCGGGCCAGGCGGGCGTCGAGTTCGGCCGCTTCCAGCGCGGCCTTCTTCTCGGTGATCGCCGACTGCACGCGGTCGCGCAGGGCGTTGATCGCTGCGCCGCGTTCCTTGCGCTCGTCGGGGCTCATCGCGCCCAGGGTCTTGAGCAGGCCCGAGATCGAGCCGGTCTTGCCCAAAGCGGCCACGCGGACCGCGTCTAGCGCTTGCAGGTCGGCCGCGCCGGCCACTTGGGCCAGGACGTCGGATTCGAGGGTGTTGAGATCGGTCATGACGGGGTTCCGTCTAGGCGGTTTTGACGTCGGGTGGAACCGGGTAACGCGCAGCAAAAAGCCCTCCGGCTCGCGCCGGAGGGCTTTTAAAGGATCGTTCGAGCGGTGAGGCTCGGAAGTTCCTTAGGCCAGGGCCGCGCGAACCTTGTCGGCGATGGCCTTGAACGCGACGGCGTCGTTGCCGGCGATGTCCGCCAGGACCTTACGGTCGATCACGATACCCGCCACGTCCAGGCCGTGGATGAATTGCGAGTAGGTGAAGCCTTCGGTGCGGGCGCCGGCGTTGATGCGCTGGATCCACAGCGAACGGAAGGCGCGCTTGCGCACCTTGCGGTCGCGGTAGGCGTACTGGCCGGCCTTGTCGACCGCGGCCTTGGCCGTACGGATGGTGTTCTTGCGGCGGCCGTAGAAGCCCTTCGCCTGTTCAAGAACCTTCTTGTGCTTGGCGTGGGCGGTGACGCCACGTTTAACGCGAGCCATGTGTCAGCGCTCCTCTTAAAGGCCGTAGGGCAGGTACGAACGGATGGTCTTGGCGTCAGCCTCGCTCATCACCTTCGTTCCGCGGTTTTGGCGGATGTACTTGCCGTTGTGGCCGATCAGGCGGTGGCGCTTGCCGGCGACGCCGGCCTTCAGCTTGCCCGTGGCGGTGATCTTGAAGCGCTTTTTGGCGCCCGACTTCGTCTTCAACTTAGGCATTTCGCGTCGGAGCGTTTAACGGCCCCGTCCTCTGGATAGCGAGACGAACCGCCATGGCATGCCAAATTGGCCAGGCGGTTCCGGAAAGGCGGGGTGAATACGGGAACCCCGGGTGAAAAGCAAGGCCTGGCGGACTCTTAGTCCCCAGGCCCTTACGGCGCGGCCTTGGCGCGGCGGCCCACCGTCACCGCCAGGGCGACGGCCGGCACGGTCAGCAGCGCCCCGAACCAGTAGGGACCCGCCATGGTCAGGCCAAACAGGGGCCCTGCGATCATCGGGCCGCTCATCCGCGCCAGCGAGCCGCCGGCCATGTTGAGGCCCAGCATGGCCCCCTGCTGGTCGGGCGGCGTCGCGCGCGAGATCAGGGCGGCGATGCACGGGAACACCAGCGACTGGCCAAAGGCGGTCAGGCCCACGAACAGCGGCACGAAATGGCCGCTGGGCACGAACGGGGTGATCGCCATCGACAGGCAGATGATGGCCAGGCCCGTGGTCAGCACCTTGGGCTCGCCGTAGCGGCGGGCCAGGCGTCCGGTCAGCACGCCCTGGCCCAGCGAGGCCACCACGCCGATGACGGCGAAGCACAGGCCCACCTGCTGCGGGCCCCAGCCGAAGCGGGCCGAGGTCCACAGGCCGAAGATCGCCTCCATGCCTGAGAAGGCGGCGGTGGAGACGAAGGTGACCATCAGCACCCGCGACAGCACCGGATGGGCGAAGGCGGCCTTCAGGGCCTCGCGGCGGGGCGGCGGGGGCGGGGCGTCCTTGCGGGGCGCGCGGCTCTCGACCACGAACAGGAAGACGCCCAGCGAGGCGGCCGCCGCCAGGCCCGCGGCCACGAACAGCGGGATCTGGAAGCCCAGGCGTCCAGCGTCCGGGTGGGCCAGCAGGCCGCCCAGGGCCGGGCCGACCACGAAGCCGGCCCCGAAGGCGCTGCCCAGCAGGCCCATGCGCCCGGCCCGCTTCTCGGGCGGGGTGACGTCGGCCATGTAGCCCTGGATCGTCGAGATGTTGCCGCTGGCCGCGCCGCTGAAGAAGCGGATGATGAAGGCCACGGCGATGGTCGGGGCGAAGGCCAGGGCCACGTAGGACAGGGTGTTGGCCAGGATGGTGACGATCAGCACCGGCCGCCGGCCGATGCGGTCGGACAGGCGTCCCCAGAAAGGCTCGGCCAGGAACTGGCCCAGCGAATAGGCCGAGAACAGCGCCGTTACCTGCCACGGGCTGGCGTTCAGCGCCTTGGCGTAGAAGGGCAGCAGCGGGATCACCAGCCCAAAACCCACCAGGTTGATGAACACCACCAGCAGCAGGACGTAGAGGGCGCGGGAACTGTGAACGGGCGCCGGCGCAGTTGCCGGAGCAGGAGACGTGGACATGACGGGAACCTTCGAGGCGGCTCCTCTACGCCCGATGGCTTGGAAAAGCGACTGAAATGTCAGTTTCCGGATGCGGACGATTCGAAGGGAGGCCCGCTAGGCGGCTGGCGCCTCGTCCGCCCGCGTCACCAGGATGGACTTGGCCTCGAACCGGGCGTCGCCGAAGGTCGCGGCGAACGGCACGTCGGCGGCGTCGCGGCCGAAGCCGATGGGCACCAGGCCTCCCAGCGGCGCGCGGCGGGTGGCGTCGAAGGTCCGCCAGGCGCCGTCCAGATAGACTTGGAACACCGCGTGGAAGTCGGCCGGCTGAAGGTCGAGCGCGTAGCACGAGGCGAAGCGGGCCGGCATGTCGAGCGCCCGGCACAGGGCGATGCCGATGTGGGCGAAGTCGCGGCAGACGCCCTTGCGGTCGACCAGGGTGTCGATGGCCGAGGTCGTGTCGCTGCTGGTCCCGGCCTCGTAGGTGATGGTCGCGGCGATCCAGTCGGCGATCGCCTGGACCTGGCCCAGGCCCTGGGGGCGGGCGCCGAAGGTCTGGCGGGCGAAGGCGGTCAGGCGGTCGGACGGGCAATAGCGGCTGGGGTTCAGATAGGGCAGCACGGTCGCCGGCAGGTCGTTGACCACGTCGCCGCCGATGAAGCCGCGCTGATCGACCTGCGCCCGGCGTTCGACCTGGGCGATGTAGCCGATGTCCAGCGGTCCCGGCTGGGCGAGGAAGCGGATGAAGCGGTTGCCGGCGAAGGCGTCGACGAAGAAGTCGGCGCTCACGCCCGGCGGCAGCAGGATGGTCTCGTCCAGCACCGCCTGGTCGGCGCCGTCGGCGGCCTGGATCGCCAGGATGAAGCTGGTGGGGGTCCGCACCTCGTAGCGCAGGCGGCAGTCGATCGAGAGACGCATCGCGCGGGATTCCAGGCTGGAGCGGAAGGTGGCGTCGCTAAACGCCCGACGTCGTCATTCGGACCCGCGTCGCCGCGCGGGCGTCTTCGGCGTCGGCCAGATCGCTCCATGTGCGGGCGGCGTGCTCGTGCTTGGCCTGGACGTGGGGCAGGCCGCATTTGCCGGCCGCTTCGAGAGCGGCGGCGGCCAGCGCGCGGTACTCCGGCGCGCGTAGGGGATGTCTCAAGGGGGAAGCTCCTCGCCGGCGGCGAAGTCCGAGGCGGGCTCCACGCTCCATCATATGGGGCCGAACGGCGCCGAAAGCGAGCGGGCGCGGTGAAGGGGGCGAAGACCGGCGCGAAGCCTCGATGTCCTTTTCTGTCCGCTCTTCGTCCGTCAGCTTCCTTATTCGCCTTGAACGCAAAGGCTAGCTTGCGGCATCGTCATCGCCACGGAGCAACGCAAATGTCCGCCGCCACCGCCCTGATCGTCGTCGACGCCCAGGATTCCTTTCGCCAGCGCGCCTCATGGGATCCGGCCGTGGCCGCGGTCTATCTGGAGCGCCAGCAGGCCCTGATCGACGGCGCCAAGGCCCGGGGCCTGCCGGTCGTGCAGATCCTGCACGTCGAGGCCGAGGGGCTGTTCAGCCTGGCCTCGGGCCATGTGCGCACGGTGGAGGGGCTGTCGTTCGAGCCCGACGTCACCTTCCACAAGCCCGCCCACAGCGCCCTGGCCGGCACCGGCCTGCTGGTCTGGCTGATCCGCAACCGCATCGGCAAGGTGATCGTCAGCGGCATCCGCACCGAGCAGTGCTGCGAGACCACCACCCGCCACGCCTCGGATCTGGGCTTCGCCGTCAACTACGTCACCGAGGCCACCCTGACCTTCGACATGACCGACCGCCACGGGCGGGTCTTCACCGTCGACGACATCAAGGCTCGCACCGAACTGGTGCTGCACGAACGCTTTGCCCGCATCGCCACCGTGGAAGAGGCCCTCGAAGCCGCATGACCGAGCCGCCCGCCGTCATCCCCGTCTTCGTCGTCCTGCCGCCGCGCACCCTGCTGCTCGACGTGGCCGGACCGCTGGAGGTGCTGCGGCGGGCGACCTTCGAGCCCGGCGCGCCCGGCTTCGCCGTGACCTATGTCGCCGCCCGGCCGAGCGTGGAAAGCTCCATCGGCCTGACGCTGGCCGGGATCCAGCCGCTGCCCGAGGCCCTGCCGGACGGGGCGCTGGTCATCGTCTCGGGCAATGTCGACCAGGTGCTGGGCGGGGAGGGGGCCTCGGCGGCGGACGCCGAGGACGAGGCGGCCATCGTCGCCTGGCTGGCCCGCGCCGTGCGGCCGGGCGTGACCCTGGCCTGCATCTGTTCGGGCAGCCTGCTGGCGGCGCGGGCGGGGCTGCTGGCCGGCAGGGCCTGCACCACCCACCACGCCTGCACCGAGGAGCTGGCGCGCCTGGCGCCCAGCGCCCGGGTGCTGGAGGATCGCCTGTTCGTCGAGGACGGCGAGCGGCTGACCAGCGCCGGCGTCACCTCGGGCGTCGATCTGATGCTGCATCTGGTCGCCCGGCTGCGCGGCCCCGCCCAGGCCGTGTCGATCGCCCGCCAGATGGTGGTCTATCTGCGCCGGGGACCGTCCGACCCGCAGCTGTCGCCGTGGCTGGAGGGGCGCAACCACGTCCATCCGGCCATCCATCGGGTGCAGGACGCCATCGCCGCCGACCCGGCCCGCGACTGGAGCCTGGAGGTCCTGGCCGGCCTCGCCGCCGCCAGCCCGCGGCACCTGTCGCGGCTGTTCAACGCCCATGCCGGCATGAACCTGACCGACTACGTCAACCGCCTGCGCCTGGCGCTGGCCAGCGAGATGCTGTCGGCGACGCGGCTGGACATGGAAAGCGTCGCCGAGCGGGCCGGCTTCGCCTCGACCCGCCAGCTGCGGCGCGTCTGGAGCCGCCACCACCCCACGCCGCCCAAGGCGGCGCGGGGCGCGGCGAAGGCCTTGGCCTAGCGCGTATCGACATTCAGCTGTTCGCGACCTTCAAATCCGTGTCTCCCCGCGAAGGCGGGGATCCAAACTGGATTTCAGGATGAGGCGCGGCCGTGGATCGACCGCAACATCGGCTTGGATCCCCGCCTTCGCGGGGATGCTCGGTGAAAAATGAGCTCAGGCCGGTGAA
>NZ_QHJY01000146.1 GCF_003185805.1 Caulobacter sp. D5 | reverse complement strand
CTCGGCCTGGGCCGCGCCTTTACGCAAGGCGGCGGCGTCGCCGGTGCGGCGGGCCACCTCGCGCCAGACCACGGCGGCTTCCAGCAGGCGAACCGCGCGGTCCTTGCAGCCGATGCGGCCGGCCGCGACATCGGCGGCGCGGGCCTCGTTGGTCAGCAGGCGCAGGTCCATCAGTTCCAGCAGCGCGGTGTCGCCGCCGGTCAGCCCTTCGCGATGGGCGGCGGCATGGGACACGCGGCCCTGGCCATCGACGCCCAGCAACCGCTTCAGGTCCCGTCCAACGAATTCGAACATCGCTCGCGCACTCCGCACCCGGATCGTCCCACCTCGGCACGCCCGAGATGGATTTAACGCGATATCAGCAAAACCGGAGCCAACGCTCTTAACAAGGGGTTAACAGGTGTGAATCCGCCGTTAACCACGAATATTCAGATCACATTAACTTTGATCGCCGCAGCGGCCCGGAAATCTGAGTTTTTGACCCATTTTGGCACGCTTTTTGCTTGATCGATCCACAACCAGCGGGCGGTGCGGTTGCACGAATTATAACTTCGTTCATCGAAGTGAAAATGACGTTAACCCTAAGATTTAGGCCCTTGTTTACATTTTGTTCAGGGTCGTTACCGCACGGAGTGGCGAATTCCGACGCAAGGCGCTAGGAAACCGCCATGACCAGCCCCGCCGTGACCCTCTGGACCGCCGCCCTCTGCAAGCAGGATCCCGGCTATGGCGGCTGGGCGTTCGTCCGCAGGCAGGACGGTGAGTCGGGCGCGGCGGCGATCAAGGGCGCGGCCGGCGGCGAGCGCCGCACCAGCCTGGCGAAGATGAGTCTCACGGCGCTGATCGAGGCGCTGACCAGCCTGTCGGACCTGCCGGCCGATGCGGCCGTGACCCTGCGCTTCGCCGATCCCGCCCTGGCCGGCGAACTGGTCGCCAGCGACGGCGCCTATGCGGCAGCCGAACCCGAAGCCTGGGCCGCCGCCCGCACCCTGGTCGCCGCCCGCCCGGTGCTGAACCTGGTCCCGCTGGCGGCCGGCGCGCCGGCGAGCGGGTTCCTGACGGCCTGGGCCGAGTTCGGGCTCGACACGAGCAAGAGCCGCGGCAGCTTCAAGGCCGCGATCCCCAAGCCGAATTTGCTGAAGTTTCCGGGGTAAAGACCCTCCCCCTGAAGGGGGAGGTGTCGGCGAAGCCGACGGAGGGGGATGTGGCTGGTGAGACAGCAACCGCCTCGAACTAAGAAGGACTTCCCCCTCCGGCCCTTCGGGCCACCTCCCCCTTCAGGGGGAGGGTCTTCAACCCAACCCCTTCACCACCAGCGTCGCCGTCGCCGCGTTGCACGCGAACGGGATGTCGGCGAGGGGGGCCAGGCGGATCAGGGCCTTGACGTCGACGTCGTGCGGCTGGGGCGACAGCGGGTCGACGAAGAAGATCAGGATATCGAGCCGGCCCTCGGCGATCATCGCGCCCAGCTGCTGATCGCCGCCCAGGGGGCCGCTCTTGAGGCGGGTCAGCTGCAGCTGCGGCAGGGCCTGCAGGATGCGGCCGCCGGTGGTGCCGGTGCCGTAGAGCACGTGCTTTTCCAGGAACGCCGCGTGGACCAGGGCCCAGTCGACCAGCTCGGCCTTCTTGTCGTCGTGGGCCACGAGGCCGATGGCGAGCTGGCGGGTCATGCGGGACGGCTCCGGTTGAAGGCGTCCCTCCTATAGCGGCTGTCGCGGCGACCGCCAGCCACCCCTTCCCTTCGGCGGGCCGCTTCCCTTTTCACGCGCAATGCCGCTAGGATACATATTGAAACGATATCTCAAATAATGAGATCGCCAGTCACGGCGATCCTGGAGGAAGACGCCGATGACCCTGGACCGCCGCGCCTTCGCCATGGGCCTGACCGCCCTGCCCCTGCTGTCGGCCGCGCCGCACGCCCATGCGGGCACGCCGGGCGCGCGTCCCGGTCCGTTCCTGCTGGGCGCCGACATCACCTGGATTCCGCAGGACGAGGCCGACGGGGCGACCTTCTACGCCAATGGCCAGAAGCGCGACATCCTGGCGATCCTGGGCGAGGCCGGCTTCAACGCCATCAAGATCCGCATCTTCGTCAATCCCGAGAACGGCTACTCCAAGGGCCGCAAGACCGATCCCTGGGCCGGCCTTGGCCAGACCATCGCCATGGCCAGGCGGATCAAGGCCGCCGGCATGCACCTGACGATCAGCTTCCACTACAGCGACAACTGGGCCGATCCGCAGAAGCAGGTGAAACCCGCCGCCTGGACCGAACTGCCGTTCGACGCGCTGGTCAAGGCGGTCGGCGACCACACCCGCACGGTGCTGAGCGCCCTGACCAAGGCCGGCGCCAGGCCCGACATGGTAGTGATCGGCAACGAGATCACCTTCGGCATGCTGTGGCCCGACGGCCGCGTGCCCCTGCCCGTCCCTACCGGCAACCCGGCCACCGACGCGGTGCACCTGAACGTTCCCGACGCCGGCGGCTTCGACAAGCTGGCCAAACTGCTCAGCGCGGGCCTCGACGCCTCGCGCGAGACCGTGCCGGGCGTGAAGACCAGCCTGCACAACCATCTGGGTCGCCACTGGACGATCGTCAGCCACTGGACCGACAGCCTTCTGGCGCGCGGCGTGCGCTTCGACGCCGTCGGCTTCTCCTGCTACCAGCAGGCGGCCGAGGGCGACTGGGCCAACACCTTCACGCGGTTCGGCGAGCGCTATCGCGACCACGGCTTCTACGTGGCGGAGTATTCCAGCCGGAAGCGCTACGTGAACGATCTCGTCTTCGACGCGCCCGGCCAGCGCGGCTGGGGCACATTCATCTGGGAGCCGACCCGGCACCAGGAGGCGATCTTCGACCAGGACGGTCACAACGCCGGCGAAGGCCCCCGCCCCAACCTGCTGTCGCAAGGCATCAACGCCGCCGAGGCCCCCGGCGCGGCGATCGCCGGCGCCCCGCCCTCGCCGCCCGAAAAGACCAAACACGGCGGCCGCTACGACGCCAACGCCTTCATGGAGCTCTATCGGCAGATGGCGCGGGATTATGGGGCGCCCAGAGCGTGAGCGGACGATCCGCCTTCAGGCTCTCGATCATAAAACTCGCCACGGAAATACACGCAAAGAGAGAAACATTCTTCTCCGCACGCCCGTCATGGTTAATGGTGAAGCTGTAGCTTCACCAGACGGACAGCCCGATGCGCGCGTTCCCATTGGAGAGTAACGCCAAGCGCCGCATGCTCAGCCATCTGGCTCGATTTGTGTTGGGGATGTTCGCCCTCGCCGCGGCGACATCGGCGGCCGGGTCCGATCGGCTCACGGTCGACACCGTGCAGGCGGACTGGCTGGCTCAGCCTCGTATGGTGGCGAGAGAGTTCGCCGGCGAGGCGCTGTCCCTTTACCGGACCACCAGCCTGGCCCCCGCCGCGGGTTCGATCGCCATCAACTATCCGAACGGTGACATCGAGATGTGCAGCGGCGCGCTGGTCGCCCCGCGTCAGGTGCTCACAGCCGCCCACTGCGTCTGCGGCAAGCCCTATACCGCCGACTACGGACCGGACACAGCCGCCTGCTCGAAAACGCTGGCCGATCTTCGGATCAGCGTCTATCTGCCGAGTTCGGGCTTCTTCGAAGCTTCGGCCCCCGCCATCGTTCATCCTCGCTACCTGGCCGACGACGACAGCGTGGGTTTGCGTCGCCGGTCGGTTTTCGACCTGGCGATCATCACCCTTGACCGGACACCTTCGGCGCGCCCCTTGCCCCGCGCAAGGATCGACCCGCGCATGGTGCAGGTCGGCTATGGCCTGCTCGCCGAAACGCCCCCCACCAGCCTCGATCTCGAAAATCAGCCTACGGGCGGCAATCAGGAATACCTCCCTGGGGTCGGCCAGGCCGCTATGCAGACCATCCGTGCGGGCAAGACCGATTGCGGCCTGCATGCGCCGCCGGAAGCGGTCTGCGCCGCCTACAGCCCGCTCCCCGTACTTGACCCTCGCGGCCACTCAACAACGGCCTGCGGCGGCGACTCCGGCGCGCCGCTGCTGGCCTTCCGTGACGGCCAGGTCGTCGGTGTCGCCGCCGTGGCCTTCTTGGTCGCCGGCTCCAGCAGCGACCCTGAAGCCTGCCTGCGGGCCGGCGCCCGCTACACGCTCTATACCGACCTTTCCTGGCCCGAGGTCGCCCGCTGGCTGGACGCCGAACTGCGCCCCTCGGCCGTCGACGCCGAGGGCCTTGTATGCGGCGACAACCCGCTGAGTGCGGAGGATCCGGACGTGCGTCTGGTGGATGGCCCCGAGATCGTTTCGGCCAGCGCCATTCGGCGACGCGGCGCCCTGGCGCCGCGTATCGCGATCGAAGGCGCCGCCCCCAGCGACTGCACGACGGACGAGGGTCGGGTCGCAATCTCCTGTCGCATAACCCCCGGCCGCAGGCCGATCGTTCGCCATGAGGGCCCGGTGCAAGTCACCGCCTGCTGGTCTCCCCAAAGGAGTGGTTCATGACCTTGTCCCGCCGCGGCCTCTTCGCCGCTCCAGCCCTCGCGACCAGCGTCGTGGCGTCCACGGTCGCTGCGCAGCCGCAGTCCACGCCGCAGGGGGACTCGATCTTCGCCGATTTCATCGGACCGCAGTTCGATCCGGAGCACGATCATCGCAATGCTGCGATCGGCACGGGTTCACCACTGCATGACGAGATCGCCGTCGCGGTCCGCCTGTTGCTGGGCGCGGGAAAATACGACCATCACCTGGACGTCGCCCGCTACTTCCAGAATATCAAGGAGCGCAATATCCAGGGCGAGCCCTACAATCGAGAATGGTCCAAGCGGGGCAATCCGCTGATCACCGGCCTGTTTTCGATGACCCAAACTTTGCCGGCGAAGGGCGACGAAACGCCCTGGTGCGCGGCCTTCGTCAGCTTCTGCCTCTACGCCGCCGGTCGGCCCACCCAAAGAACGGCCCGTGCGCGCGACTACGTCGGCTATCGCAACCAGGCCCGGACGTCGGATCCGCGCCCTGGCGACCTCGCCGTCTTCAAACGCAACGAGGCCGACGGCCACGTCGGCTTCTTCACGCGCTGGCAGACCAACGCCGCCGGCGCTCGAACCGGCAAGTTCATGGTGCTGGGCGGCAACCAGAGCGACGGGGTCAGCGAGGCCGCCTATCCGACGGCGAAAACCGCATTGATCGGCTTCTACCGCGTAGACGACTAACCAGGGAACGCAACGCCATGAGCGACCAGGAAGACCAGAAGCCGCCCCTCGCCCCGCAAGACGCCCTGCCCCGCAACGCTGTTGCGGACAAAGCGCCCGTACCGGAACCGCAGGCGAATCCCGCCGACGCCCCGAAGATCGTGGCGCCGCGGCTCACCGGCCTTGCGCGCCTGCGGCAGTTCTTCGTGCAGCGCCTTGGTGGGCCGCAGGGCGCGACCATCTGCATCGTCTGCGGACGCGTGAAGGTGAACGGTCACTGCCCGAAGCACGGCTAGCGCCGAGACTACCCCCGCTCCTTCGTCCGCTCGAAGCGCACCTTCGGGTAGCGCTCGGCGACGTAGTTGATCTCCCAGCCGCTCTTGCCGAGGAACACCGGCTGGTCGTCGATGTCGCGGCCCATGGCCGTCTTGTGCTTGTTCTCGAAGTCCTCGACGTCGGCGCGCTCGCCGACCAGCCAGCGGGCCTCGGCGTAGGGGCTGTTCTCGAAGATCACGTCCAGCTGGTACTCGTTGGCCAGGCGGTCGGCCATGACTTCGAACTGCAGCTGGCCGACGGCGCCGACGATGAAGTCGGAGCCGATCATCGGGCGGAACAGCTGGGTGACGCCTTCCTCGGCCAGGCCTTCCAGCGCCTTCTTCAGGTGCTTGGCCTTCAGCGGATCCTTGACCCGGACGCGGCGCAGGATTTCCGGGGCGAAGTTGGGCAGGCCCGCAAAACGCAGGGCGCCGCTCTCCGACAGGCTGTCGCCCACCCGCAGCACGCCGTGGTTCGGAATCCCGATGACGTCGCCGGCGAAGGCGTCCTCGGCCAGTTCGCGATCGCTGGCGAAGAACATGATCGGCGCGTTGACGCTCATGGCCTTGCCGGTGTTCTGGGCCTTCAGCTTCATGCCGCGGGTGAAGCGGCCGCTGGTCAGGCGCAGGAAGGCGATCCGGTCGCGGTGATTGGGGTCCATGTTGGCCTGGACCTTGAAGACGAAGCCCGAGACCTCGCCGTCGCCCGGGGCGACATGGGTCTCGGCCCCGGCCTTGCTGGCCTTGGCCGGCTTGGGCGCGGGCGCATAGGCGCCGATGCCGGCCAGCAGCTGGTCGACGCCGAAGTGGCGCAGGGCCGAGCCGAAGAACACCGGCGTCATGTGGCCTTCCAGGAACGACTGCACGTCGAACGGCTTGCCGGCCTCGGTGACCAGCATGGCGTTCTCTTCCAGCTCGGCGCGCTCGTCGGGCTCGAGATACTGGACGATGGCGTTGCCGTTGAAGGCGACGGCGTCGGGGTGGCCTTCCTCGTCGGTCGAGCTCTTCTTGGCGTAGGGCAGGAACTGCTGGCTGCGCAGGTCGAGCATGCCCTTGAAGCGCCCGCCCGAGCCGGCCGGCCAGTAGAGCGGCGCGGGGTCGAGGGCCAGCTTCGACGAGACCTCGTCGAGCAGCTCGAACGGGTCCTGGGCCTCGCGGTCCATCTTGTTGATGAAGGTGATGATCGGGATGTCGCGCAGGCGGCACACCTCGAACAGCTTCAGGGTCTGGGGCTCGATGCCCTTGGCGGCGTCCAGCACCATGACCGCGGCGTCGGCGGCGGTGAGGGTGCGGTAGGTGTCTTCCGAGAAGTCCTCGTGGCCCGGGGTGTCCAGCAGGTTGAACATCAGGCCGTCGTGGTCGAACGTCATCACCGACGCCGAGACCGAGATGCCGCGCTCGCGTTCGATCTTCATCCAGTCCGACTGGGTGCGTCGCGCCTGGCCGCGCGCCCGCACCGCGCCGGCCGCGCGGATCGCCCCGCCGGCCAGCAGCAGGTTTTCCGTCAGCGTCGTCTTGCCGGCGTCGGGGTGGCTGATGATGGCGAAGGTGCGCCGACGGGCGGCTTCAGCGGCGGGAGAGGTGCTCATCCGGCCGAACTACCGCCCCCGCGCGCCCTTGTCACCTTTTCCGGGACGGGAACCGGCCCCGCCCTGTCTCAGTCGACGGGTTTGGCGGCAGGGGCCCTGGCCGGGGCGGCCGTGGACGCCGGCGTCGGCGCCGCCGGCTCGTCCGCCTTGCCTTCCAGCTCCTTGAGCAGATTGGCCGCCACGCGCGCGGGACCGCCGCCATGCGGGTTGCCCGCGATCGGCGCCAGCATCTGGCGGGCCACGCCGTACTGACCCGCGCGGATGAACAGGCGCGCGGCCTTCAATCTGATCTGGGGGCTCTGCGGCGCGATCTCCGCCGCCCGGAAAATGACGTTCAGCGTGTTCTCGGAAGGCTCGCGGTCGAAAGAGCGCGCCTCGGCATAGCCATAGAGCGTCAGGTAGTTGTCGTCGTCGACCTTGTGGGCGCGCCCCAGATACCTGGTCGCCTCGGCGTAGATCGCCTTGACCTGGTCCGGATCGGCGTCGCGGGCCGCAGCCAGGCGGCTGTAGGCCAGGACCTGCAGGGCCTCAAGATCGGCGGGGCGCTCGTCGAGCAGCGTCTTGAGGATCTTCTCGCCGACGGCGCGATCGCCCAGGTCGCACTCGGCGCGGGCCAGGACCAGGCGGCTGTAGAATTCGTCGGGGCGTTTGGCGGCCAGTTCCCGCACCTTCTGCAGCAGGGCCGGCGCGTCCTCCCTGGAGACTTCGCGCTTGAGCTGCTGGGCCTCGAGGATCAGGTCGTCGGCGCCCGCGGGCATGCGGGTGAAGGTGATCTGGGGCGTCGGCGGCGTGCGCGTGACGCCCACGCCCATCAGCGACTTGCGCATGTAGGACTTGAGATTGCGCTCCAGGCCCTTGGAATCCTCGCCATAGACCGCGGTCCAGCTTTCCATGGCCGGTTTCCCGGCGCGGATCGCCTCGAAATAGTCCTGGAGTTTCGCGCGGCGCACCTTGTCGGTCCAGACGTAATGGGTCAGCAGCCAGGATTGCGAATAGAAGGCCTGGACGTCGTCGCGCTCCAGGTCGCTGGGGCGCTTGGACAGGATGTCTTCCATCGGCAGCCAGCGCTCGTTCACCAGCGAATAGGCCCGGCTGGAGTTGTAGTTGCCGATGATCGCCTTCTTGGGCTGAAGGTCGGCGGTCATGTAGTATTCCGCCAGGCCCTCGACCATCCAGCCGGGATAGCCGCCCGGGAAGTTCTGCATCATGAAGTGGTGCGTGTATTCGTGCAGGACCGTGTCGTCGCCCTTGGTCTTGTCGTTGTCGTCGTCGCTGCGAATGGCCAGGAAGAAGATATCGTCGAGCGAGCGCAGATAGACGCCGCGGAGCGTGTCGCTGGCCTCCGGATGGGCGCGGCGCAGCTGGCGTGAATTGGCCACCAGGTAGACCGGAAGCTTGCGAGGGGTCGAAGCCTGGGTGCGGTTGTGCAGGATGCGCAGGACGCTGTCGAAATCCTCCAGCATCGTCACGTATTCGCGCAGCAGGGTCTCGCTGCGATCCGAATAGACGATGAAATGCTCGCTCTCGGCCCGCAGCCA
This sequence comes from Caulobacter sp. D5, assembly GCF_003185805.1. GTDB lineage: Bacteria > Pseudomonadota > Alphaproteobacteria > Caulobacterales > Caulobacteraceae > Caulobacter. The sequence continues at coordinate 4,724 of NZ_QHJY01000146.1, read as the reverse complement.
GCGGCCGGGCGCATCGGCGCTCTGCGCCGCCTTAGCGGCGACCGCCGTCTGATCCTGCGCCCGCGCCACGGCCGGCGCCGCGCCAAGGCCAAAAGCCATCGCGCCCGTCGCGCAGGCGAGCAAGAACTCACGGAAAGCCACTGTAATCCCCCAACCGCAACCCAACGTGGATATGGAGGAGAAGGCCGGCGCCTGACAAGCCGCCTCCGGGGCGCGAACGGCCGCCGACGCAAAAAACCCTGTGCACGCTATGGGATTGGAGTCATGCTGCTCGCGTCGCCGACGTTCGGCCCCCGAGAGCCGTCGGGGCGACGGAGGAACCGACATGGCCCTGGCCGAAGACCCTCGCCGCCACATCCGTCACCGTTCCCTGGGGCAAAGCACGCTTTGCCTGGGCACGGTCCTGGCTGGACTGGTGGTTCTCGCCCTCGCCCTGAACCTGCTGGCCGGCCTGCTGATCTAGCAGTCCGCCCCGCGCGTCAGGCGGCCAGCCGACGCCAGACCTGGCGATCGGCTTCCAGATTGGTCAGTTGGCCGACCTTCTGACGCTGGTGCAGCGCGCCCATGACCTCGATGCCGATCTGGGCGTAGCGCACCTGCACCTGCTCGATCAGGCAGCCCCGGGCCGGGGCGATGAACAGGGCCGCGTTGATCTCCGGCGCCTTGGCGATCACCAGGGCGGCCAGGCGCTTGGCCTTCTCGACCTGCTTGTGATGCAGCAGCGGCTCCTGGGCGTAGAGTTCCTTGCCCAGCTCGGCGACGAAGTTCAGCGACAGGGCCGCGAAACGGTCGCGCGTCATCGGCGGCGACAGTTCGGCGGCGTCCAGGCTGAGCACGACGTCGTTCATCAAAAAGAGCATGGGCGGTTTGCGGGGGCTGCCAGGAGACCTGCGTCATCCTGCCGCGCCGGACTTTCGGTCTGGTTTAGCGGCAAGGTTAATGCTGTGGATCGTTGCAGAGAACTTTGTTCCCCCAAATCCGGCGTAGAGGGGGCGCCGTCAGGCCTCGACCGGCTCGGTCAGGAAGTGACGGCCCTCGCGGTCCTCGATCTCGACCACCCAGACGTCCGGGTCGATGCGGGCGGCGCGTTCGGCATAGGCGTCGAGGTCGGGCTCGAAGTCCGAGCGGATCGGCTGCATCCACACCCGCTCGCCGTCGCCGCGCGTGGCCTCGCTATAGAGCCGCACGGTTCCGGCCCGGCGATCGACCACCTTGACCAGCACCGCGCCGGCCCGGACGTCGCCCTTGCGGGCCACCATGGCGAAGGCGCCGCCCAGTTCGGCGCGGCGGATCAGCGCGCCCACCCAGAGATCCGTCGAAAGAAGCATCGCTAACCGAACCGCAACCAGGGGCGGCTAAGGTCCGCCCGAACATCCTCTCTCGCAGAATACGAGAAAATGGCCACCAAGAAGATTGACCGCGCGCGCAAGCGGCGCTCGATGGCGATCGTGTTCGCCCTCGCGTCCCTGTGCGCGGCCCAGACGGCGGCCGCCACGCCCTCCGACCTTTTCTACGAACGCAGCCTGATGAGCGCCGCCGGCGCGCGCTGCGGCCTGTTCAGCCCGTCGCTGTCGGGCGCCCTGGACGCGGGCAAGGCCCAGGCCCGGGGCGCGGCCCTGCGCGCCGGCGCCAGCAGCGACCAGTTGGACGGCGTGCAGCAGCGCGCCCACGCCAAGGCCGCCTCCGTGCCCTGCAATTCCAAGGACCTGGGCACCGCCGCCGGCCGGGTGCGCAAGGCCTTCGAAGGCTACGCCCTGCTGCAGCGGATGAACTATCCGGGCGACCGCGCCACCTGGATAGCCGACCGCGCCAGCTCGGCGACCATCCCGTTCTGGCGGCTGTCGCAGCCGTCGAACTTCGGCGGCGACCGCCTGGTGTTCGGCCTGGCCGGGCGCAACATCGAGCTGCTGGCCGTGGCGACCTTCGCCGATGGCGCGCGCCCCTACGCCGCCCGCCTGGTGATGCGCGACCCGACCCGCACCCAGGGACCGTACCTGAAGGCCCGCAACGGCGGGGGCCTTGCCGACAACGCCGCCCCGCGCGTCGCCAGCCGGGTGTTCGGGGCCGAGACCCGCGATTCCGCGCCCGCCCCCACCCTGCTGCCGACCAGCGCCAAGACCGGCATGGGCTTCCGCTTTCCGCGCGAGGCCGGCGACGTCATCGCCCGGCTCGACCCGCGCGAGGCGATCACCATCGAGTTCGTGATCCAGGGCCGCGACGGCGGCGAGACCGTGCGCCGGGCCTATGTGGAAGTGGGCGATTTCGCCGCCGGCCGGGCCTTCCTGCGCGTCAGCTGACAGATTTGGGACCGCGCCGTTTGGCGCGGCGGCTAGCGGGGGCCATATTGGCTCCATGCAGCGCGTCCGCGTCATCGACCTGGAGACCGCCGGAAACGGCCCGCACGACGTCTGCGAGATCGGCTGGCAGGACGTGGTCCAAGACGCCGACGGCCAGTGGCGCGTCGACGACGGGGCTCGCGGCGCACAGTTGATCAATCCCGGCCGCCCGATCTCGCCCGAGACCATGGCCGTGCACCACATCCTCGACGCCGACGTCGCCGGCGCGCCGTTCTGGAAGGACGCCGCGCCCGACGTGCTGCGGCCCGACGGCGGCGTCCAGGCGCTGGCGGCGCACCGGGCCAGCTTCGAGCAGCGCTACTGCACGCCGAAGCTGGCGGGAACCACGCCGTGGATCTGCACCTGGAAATGCGCGCTGCGCCTGTGGCCGCACCTTCAGAGCTTCTCCAACCAGATGCTGCGCTATCAGCGCATGCCGCAGGGCCTGGTGCACCCGCTGGGCCTGCCCGCCCACCGCGCCCTGCCCGACGCCTATGTCACCGCCCACCACCTGCGCGACATGCTCAACGCCGCCTCGCTGGAGCAGCTGCTGGCCTGGAGCGAGCAGCCGGGCCTGCTGCCCCGCGTGCCCACCGGCGCCCATCGCGGCAAGACCTGGGACCAGCTCGACGGCGACGCTCTGCTGACCCTGGCCAAGGACCGCGACGTCAACCTGCGCTTCAGCGCCGAGACCGAGCTTCGCCGGCGGGGGGATGCGGTGGAGGTCGTTGAGGCGGAGCCCAAGCAGCGCACGCTGCTTTGAAGCCCCTCTCTCAAAGAGAGAGAGGGTTTCCTTGATCTACCCCGCCTCGGACGGGGCCAGGCACTCGACCGGCTTGCCGCTGGCGACGTCCTCGCCCGGCTTGAGCTCGGAGACCAGGCCGTCGGTCATGCCCTTGGTCCACCATTGCAGGCCCTCGCCCACATAGCGGGCTCCGCTGGCCGACATGGCGACGGTGAGGGTGCGGGTCTTGCCGCCGTACTCGACGACGGCGGTCTTGTCGTCGGGATAGCGGGCCTTCAGCGCCTGGCCGTCGGCGCAGGCGTAGACGATCTCCTTGACCGCCGGGGCGGCGGGGGCCGGCGGCGCGGGGCTCTGGGCCAGACCGTCGGGCGTGGGCGCGGGCTTGGGCGCCTGCGTCTTCCTCTCGCAGGCGGCCAGGGCCAGCACGGCCAGGCCGGCGACGAACAGCGGGCGGATCATCGGCAAGCTCCCCGAAAGCGAAGGTTCCACGCCTCTATAACGTCGGCTGGCCGACCTTCGTTGCCGATCACTCGCCGTCGCGGTCGGCCTTCAGCCGGGCGCTCTCGGCCCGCAGCGGCTTGGCGACCGGGCAGACCTCCTGGACGAAGTCGTTCAGCGTGTTGACCAGGCTGTCGCGCACCAGGCTGTAGTGCACGAACTGGCCGCGCTTCTCGCTGCGCACCAGGCCCGCGGCCTCCAGGATCGACAGGTGCTGCGACACCGCCGGCTTGGAGATCTCAAAGCGCGAGGCGATCTCGCCCGCCGTCAGGTCGGCATGAGCCAGATAGGCCAGGATCTTGCGCCGGACCGTCGACGACAGGGCTTCGAAAACACGCTGCATGCAGGGACATTTAAGCGCTTCGCTAATCGCTTGCAAATTAGTGGTGAGGTATTTAAGGAATAGCTTATAAAAAGCTCCAAGAGCCGATCGTGTCCCGTGCTCGTTCCAGCATCGCCCCGACCGTCGAACCGGGTGGATCCCAAGCCCGCTCCGCCCCGACGCTCACGACGATCACGGCGGCCTGGCTGGTCGGCTCGGCGACCGGTGCGGGCCTGGTCGGCGGCTATTTCCTCGTCGCCGCCCTGCTGATGATCAGCCTGCCCGTCGGCGCCACCCTGCACGCCTGCGGGTTCCGCTCCCGCCGGACCGGCGCGATCACCGGCGCCGTCCTCGTCGCCCTGGCCGTCGGCCTCTGGGTGGTTCCGGACATACCGCCGACGCCGGGCGTCGGCGCGCAGGAGGCGGCGGCCGCGGCCCTGACCATCGTGGCGGCGGCGATCGGCGGCGCTATCGTGGGCTGGGTCGTCGTGCGGACGGCCTACGGAAAGGCCACCGGACCATGAGCGACCATCTCAGCGGCGACAGGGCCTTCATGGTGCTGATGATGGCCACCGGGACCGGGTCGGTGCTGACGGCCCTGATGTTCGCCGTGCTGTTCGGCCTTCCGGCCATGAGCTGGGCCATCTTCATGGGGACCGCCGTGGCCGCCCTGGTCGTCTCCGGGCCGGTCTGGTGCGCCGGCCTGTTCCTGCTCGGCGGGCCGTGCTGGTGGTGGCTGCACCGGCGTGGCGTGCGCTCGCGCTGGGCCGGCGCCGTGGCCGGGGCCGTGCTGGCGGGCCTGACGGCCGCCGCCCTGGTCGCG
>NZ_QHJY01000016.1 GCF_003185805.1 Caulobacter sp. D5 | reverse complement strand
GGCGAACACGCTCACGGCAGCGGCCGCGGCGATCGCCGCGGCCGCTGCCAGCGTCATCAGGGTCTTTTCGAAGATCACTTGTTGTGGCTGCGGCCGCCCGCGAGCAGGAGGCCCAGGAGAACGCCGACGCCGAGACCGGCGAGGGTGGCGGTGATCGGGCGCTCGCGGACGCGCTCGGAGACGTACTTCTGAGCGTCTTCCAGCTGGGCGCCGGCGGTGTCGGTGTAGGTGCGGCTCTGGGCGCGCAGGGTGTCGAAGCCTTCGAGGAGGTTCTTCTCGAGGCGCTTGGCGGCGTCGGCGAAGCTGGCCTTCGCGGCCGAGGCGGCTTCGGCGAAGCTGCGTTCGGCGTGCTCGGCGGCCACGCCGGCGGCGGCCTGCGCCTTGTCGGCTTCTTTGAGAGCAGGATTCAAGGCGTTCGCGGGCATGATCTCGTCTCCGGTTCGCGGCAGGCTGTACGGGAATGCAGCATCAAGCTGCGCCCCGTCAACGCGGAGCCCGTGCGGCCAGTTCCCATCTTAGCGTCACCGCGAAAGCTTCACCACAGAAGATCGCGTGCGAACGCCCCAATCCGGGGTGATCGCCGCTCGCGCGTGACGGGAAGGCGGTCTATGTTCGAATCATGGCGGACGCGGATGCAGAACGAGCATCGGATCAGGAGGCCCGTAGACTGCGGGCGGCGACGGCTCTGGCCGAAGCGTGGACGGACGCCGACGACCCGCGTCTCTCGCGGCTGACCCGGCTGGCCGCGCGGCTGTTCGAAGCCCCGCGCGCGGCCCTGCTGCTGATCGAGGTTGACCACATCCGCCTGGCCGGACGGGTCGGCCACGCCAATCCGACGATTTCCCGCGAGACGCCGCTGGCCGACATCGTGCTGCGTTGCAGCCGCTCGTCGCAGCACACGAACCTCGCCCATGCGGGCTTCCTGGCCTGCGCGCCGCTGCGCGATCCCCGCGGCTTCGTCGTGGGGGTGCTGGCGGTCGAGGACGACGCGCCGCGAGGCGAGGCCGCGCCCGAACTTCTGGAATCCCTGTCCGAACTGGCCGACCTGGCGGTCGAGGAGCTGATCCGCGGCGCCGACCAGGCGCGGGCCGAGGCCGAGCGCCTGCTCGACGGCGAGCGCCTGGCCCTGGCCCTGACGGCCGCGCGCCTGGGCGAGTTCGAGTGGCATATCAAGACCGACCGCGTGCGCATCAGCGAGCGCATGGCGCGGATCAGCGGCATTCCCGCCGGCGAGATGCCGGCCGAGGAGGGCAAGGCCATCTGGCCCTATGTCCACCCCGACGACCGCGAGGTCACCCGCGACGACCTGCGCGCTCAGTTGCGCGAGAGCGGCCGTTACGAGGTGGAGTATCGCCGCGCCGCCAGTCCCGATGGCCGCGAAAGCTGGAGCCGCGGTTGCGGCGTCATGGTGCTCGACGGCGAGGGCAAGCCTGATTTGCTGATCGGCGTGGTGCAGGACATCACCGACCAGCGCGAGGCCGACGAGCGGCGCGACAACCTGGTGGCCGAACTCGACCACCGCATCAAGAACCTGCTGGCGGTGGTGCAGTCGGTCGCCGCCCAGTCGGCCCGCAAGAGCTCGTCGCTGGACGCCTTCCTCAAGACCTTCGCCGCGCGGCTGAAGTCGATGAGCTCGGCCCACGACCTGATCAGCGCCGCCCGTTGGCGCGGCGCCACCCTGGGCCGCATCGCCGCCGCCGAGCTGGGGGGGCTGGCCCCGAACCAGACCCGCTGGGACGGGCCGGAACTGTTCCTGACGCCGCGCGCGGCCGCCGCCCTGTCGCTGGCCCTGCACGAACTGGCGGTCAACGCGGTGAAGTACGGCTCGCTGTCGACCGAGAGCGGCCGGGTCGAGATCGTCTGGCGTCGCTCGCCCGATGGCGGCTTCAGCCTGGAGTGGCTGGAGACCGGCGGCCCGCTGACCAGCCCGCCCACGACGCGCGGCTTCGGCGCCACCCTGGTCGAGGACGTGGTCGGCCGCGAACTGGGCGGCGAGGCCAAGATCGACTACCGCCGCAGCGGCGTGTCGGCGATGATCCACGCCGCGCCGGCCGCCCTGGCCGACGGTCCCGAGCCGGAGCCGGCCGAGGTCGAGCCCGAGCGCATCGTCGAGACCATCGGCGGCGGCGACGAGAATTTCCGCGCCGGGGCCATCGCCGGCCTGAAGGTGCTGATCGTCGAGGACTCGCTGCTGCTGGCCATGGAGCTGGAGGCGGGCCTGGAGGACAGCGGCGTCGAGGTGGTCGGCTGCGCGGCCGAGCTGGGCGAGGCCCTGGCGATGCTGGAGCAGGAGTTCGACGCGGCCGTGCTCGACGCCGACCTCAACGGCCAGTCGGTCGCCCCGGTGGCCGAGGTGCTGCGCAGGGAAGGCCGGCCGTTCGTGTTCGCCACCGGCTACGCCGACAAGGCCGCCCCGATGGGCTTCGACGCCCCGATCGTCCGCAAGCCCTACAACGTCCACCAGATCGCCCGGGCCCTGGCCTCGGTGACCGGGCGGGGGTGAGGACGCATCCTTCTCCCCTTGCGGGAGAAGGTGTCGACGAAGTCGACGGATGAGGGGTCTCTCAAAACTATGAGGCCGCACCCTGTCTGACCGCCATCGCGGCGGACAGGATTTTCGACCCCTCACCCGACCTCCTTCGGAGGCCACCCTCTCCCGCAAGGGGAGAGGGGAGCTACTTCCGGATCCGCATCAGGCATTCCTGCGCCACGGAGGCCACCAGCTTGCCGTCGCGGCTGAACATCTGGCCGCGCACCAGGCCGCGGCCCTGCGAGGCGCTGGGGCTGTCCTGGGCGAACAGGGTCCAGTCGTTGAAGTCGAAGGGGTGGTGGAACCACATGGCGTGGTCGAGGCTGGCGGCCTGCAGGCCCGGCGTCGTCCAGATCAGGCCGTGCGGACGCAGGGCGCTTTCCATGAAGGCCATGTCCGAGGCGTAGGCGAGGGCGGCCTGCTGCATGCGGATGTCCTCGCCCAGCGGAGCGACGGCGCGCATCCAGACCTGCTTTTCGCCCGACTTCTTTTCCGGCTTCACCGGGTTCTGCGGATCGATCCAGCGCAGGTCCACCGGGCGCGGGCGCTCCATGAAGGCCAGCATCTTGGGATGGATCTGGTCGCCCAGGCTGCGCAGATATTCGGCCTCGGTGGGCAGGGTTTCCGGCGCGGGCACGTCCGGAGCCTCGAACTGGTGCTCGAGCCCGACTTCCGGCGTCTGGAACGAGGCGGCCAGGTTGAAGATCTGCTCGCCGTGCTGGATGGCGGCCACCCGGCGGGTGGTGAAGGTGCCGCCGTCGCGGGCCCGCTCGACCTCGTAGAGGACGGGAGCGTTCACGTCGCCCGGGCGGATGAAATAGGCGTGCAGCGAGTGGCAGACGCGGTCGGGCACGGTCTTGTAGGCCGCGGTCAGGGCCTGGGCGATGACCAGGCCGCCGAAGATGCGCGGAAAGCCGTCATTGGGGCTGATCCCGCGGAACAGGTTCACCTCGATGGCTTCGAGGCTGAGGATTTCGGCGAGGTTCTCGGGCGTCTGCATGGTGCGCTGCGATAAGCTTCACGGACCGATAGGGCAAGGCTGCCCATAGCGTCAGCCTTGCGCCGCATGGTCGCGGCGCCCATGCTTCGCCCATGCCGCCGATCGTTCATCACCCCGCCTTCCGGGCCGAAATGCCGCCCGGGCACCGCTTCCCGATGGACAAGTTCTCGAAGCTGGCCAGCCTGCTGGAGGCCGAGGGCCTGCCGGGGCCGGAGGGTTTCCACAAGCCGGAGTTCGCGCCGCTGGAGGTCCTGCGCCTGGCGCATACGGACGATTATGTGCGCGGCGTCGTCGAGCTTTGCCTGCCGCCCGATATCGTGCGCCGCATCGGCATGCCCAACAGCGACAGCGTGGCGACCCGGGCCCGCGCCGCCACCGGCGGCACCATCCTGGCCGCGCGTCTGGCGCTGGAGCACGGGATCGCCTGCAACACCGCCGGCGGCAGCCACCACGCCGAGGCGGCTTCCGGCGCCGGCTTCTGCGTGTTCAACGACGTGGCGGTGGCCGCGCGGCTGCTGCAGGCCGAGGGGCGGGTGAGCCAGGTGCTGGTCGTCGACCTCGACGTCCACCAGGGCGACGGCACGGCGCGGATCTTCGAGGGGGATCCCAGCGTCTTCACCTTCTCGATGCACGCCGAGAAGAACTTTCCCCATCGCAAGGCCGTCAGCGATCTCGACGTCGAGCTGCCCGACGGGACGGACGATACCGCCTATCTGGCCCGGCTCGACGCGATCCTGCCGGACCTGCTGGCGCGGGTGGCGCCCGATCTTGTCTTCTTCAACGCCGGGGTCGATCCGCATGCGGACGACAAGCTGGGCCGGCTGTCGCTGACCAACGCCGGCATCGCCGCCCGCGAGGCTCGGGTGCTGGGCGCGTGCCTGTCGCGCGAGATCCCGGTCGTCGGGGTGATCGGCGGCGGCTACGACCCGGACATCGACCGCCTGGCCGACCGCCACGCCATCCTGCACCGCACGGCCGCGGGTCTGGCTTCCACAGAAGAGAAAGGGCGGCCCGTCGCCGAGCCGCCCCTCCCTTACGCGTACTGAGCTTCAGAAGGCTTAGAAGGCCGTCTTGAGGCTGAGGATGGCCGAGCGCGGGGCGCCGATATAGGCGTAGGTGCGCCCGTAGCCGGCCGCGCCGTAGGTGGCGCTGGTCTGCGTGCCGGCCAGGTTGCCGTAGTAGAACTCGTCGAAGATGTTGTTCACGTTCAGCTGGATGTACGACTTCTTCCAGCCGTCGCCGCCCAGGTCGTAGCGGATGTCGGCGTCGAACACCGTGTAGCTGCTGACCTTCTGGTCGTTGACGTCGGTCATGTAGCGATCGCCGACGAACTTGCCCTGGAAGCCGACCTGGAACTTGCCGAAGTCGTAGGTCAGGCGGCCGCCGAAGGTCCACTTCGGGGTCTCGACCACCTGCTTGCCGGCCGTCTGGGCGTAGCCCAGGGTGCTGCTGACATAGAGGTTGTCCTGCAGCTGGGCGTCCGTGTAGGCGACCGAGGCGTAGGCCGTCATCTTGTCGTCGACCTTCCACTCCACCTGGCCGTCGAAGCCCTTGATCTCGACGTCGCCGACGTTGCGGTCGATGTAGGTCGAGGTGTCGTTCGGGTCGATGGTGGTGACGATCCGGTTCTGGATCGCGGTGTGGTAGATGCTGGCGCTGGCCATCACGGCCGGGATGCGGAAGCGGTAGCCCAGCTCGATCGTCTGGCCGGTTTCCGGATCGGCGCTGCCCAGGGCGCCCGTCGTGGTCAGGGCGTAGAGGTTGTCGACCTTCGGCGCCGACATCTGCTCCGAATAGCTGGCGTAGACGGTGTGGGCGTCGGCCAGCCTGTACGACAGGCCGATGTTCGGCAGCACCGCGTCATAGCTCTTCGAGGCCGAGAACGGCGAGAAGTAGGTCGTGCCGTTGACCACCACCTTGGAAGCCACCGCGCCGTCGGCCTTGGTCGAGGTCGAGGTCGGGCTCAGCGTGGTGCAGTAGGCGGTCGAGGACGAGCCGGCCAGCGAGTAGCAGAACTGGTTCAGTTCGCGCTCGAGGGTCGGGGCGCGCACGCCGATGTTGGCGATCAGGCGCTCGTCGAGGAATTCGCCGCGGTATTCGACGCTGAACTGCTTGAAGGTGGCCACCGAGGCGCGGTTGCGCTTCTGCACGACTTCGCCGTCGCCGTTCAGGATGGGCGTGCCGTAGCCGTCCTTGCCGCCGAACACGTCGCCGGGCGTGCCGCTGCTGTCGAGCAGGCTGTACTCGCCGGTCTGACGGGTGTGGGCCTCGTCCCAGGCGTAGGAGAAGCGCACGCGGTGGTGGTCGGCGACGTCCCACACCAGCGAGCTGTTGACGTCATAGCGGCGGGTGTTGGTGTTGCTCGGCGAATAGACGGTGACCGTATCGAGCGTGTCGCCGTCGCCGTTCAGGTCGACGCCGCTGGAGGCGTTGCTCTTCAGGACGACGTTGGTCTCGGAGAGGTTGGTCGCGCCGCCGCCGTTGGCGAGGGTGTAGTTGAACGACGGGTCGATCGTCAGTTTCAGGTTGTCGAGCAGGGTGAAGCGCGACTGGCCGCGGATCGTGCCCGTGTTCGACGGGTTGATCTTGATGCCGTAGTAGTTGGTGTTGCCGCTGGCGGCGGTGTCCTTGGTCCCGGCCGTCGACGAGACGGCGGTGTAGGCCGTCGGATAGTCGTAGTCCGCGCCGTAGACGGCGACGTCGGCGGGCAGCGAGGTGGTCGAGGTCGTGCCGCCCAGGTTGGCCAGGTAGGCGCCGTAGTAGCTGTTGTTGCGGTTCTCGTTGTAGTTCACCGACAGCGCCACGAAGTCGCCGGGCTTGACCAGGTCCTGCTCGATGCGGGCGTTGAACTGCTTCTTCTCGAGGTCGCCGGGGCCCTTGAACTTGTCGTACTTCTGGTAGCTCAGCGAAGCCCAGGCGCGGGTGCCCAGCGGGCCGAACTCGCCGGTCTGCACCAGGCCGAAGACGCGGCGGTAGTTGTCGGTGCCGACGCCCGCCTTCATCACCACGCCGGCGTCCTTGGTCGCCTTCAGGGTGGTGTAGTTGATGACGCCGGCGGTCGACGAGGCCGTCACGGAGTCGGCGTCGGTCGAGCCGGTGTTGACGTTGGCCTGCGAGATGACCTCGGGGTCCATCTGCTGGTTCGAATAGATCGCGTAGTTGCCGCCGTCGTTCAGCGGCACGCCGTCGAGCAGGAAGCCGATGTGGGCGCCGTCCTGGCCGTGCAGGCGGATCGTGCCGCCCGACGAGCCGTACGGGTCGCTGTTCGAGAACACGACGCCGGGCACCAGGTTCAGCGACTGCAGGATGGTCTGGCCGTCGGCCTGACGCGACAGGAACTCGTTGGTGATCGTGTACTTCGCCTTCGGCGCCGTCTCGGCGACCATGGCGCCGTCGATGGTCTTGGGGCCGTTGGAGGCGGTGACGACGACGGCGTCGAGTTCCGTGGTGGCGGTGGATTGGGCGTAGGCGCCGGCGGCCGAAAGCAGGCCGCTGAACAGCGCCGTCGTGGCCAGGCAGGCCAGCTTGGTCTTGTTCATCTCTAAGATTATCCCCTTGCCCGCGGCAACTTTTGCGAAGTGCAAAGTAAGTCCTTGCGGGATCGAGACTTTTAGAGGCCGTAATTCAATGTTTGATGACGATATTCGAGCGAATATGGGGTCGAAAACCGGCGATATTGCTGCATCGGTGATGCAAAAGAAACGGTTCGATATTTGCAGAAATAGGTAAGTATCAGTTTATTTCTAATCTATTCTATGATGCCGAATATCGCGCCATGCCCCGCCGGGTTTGTGCCGGCGGAGCTACGCGGCGTTCATTCAGAAGCTCGGCGACAGCGAGCCGGCGACGATGACGAGCGGCAGGACGGCGAGCACCAGGCTGGCCAGCGAAGCGAAGGCGTTGTTCGAGAAGGTCATTGTTCTGATCCCTGAGTTTGTTTCCCGGCGCGACGTCCGCGTCCGGTGAAAAGGGGTATAGGCCGGGCGAGGGATGAACACCCGTTACCTATGCGTCATGACGCCGTTTTAAGAAACTATCTCGCGTGTAATGTGCATTACATGGGATTAATGTCGGTGCAAATTGGCAATTACCTGGATGATTATTGCTTTGCTGGCCGACGGTGGCGCGGCGCCGTCTTGCGCTGCGCCACCGCCTGGAGGGTGGATCAGTCCTCGGCCCCGGTCAGCAGGAAGTGGCCGCGCAGGGCCGCGATCGGGGCGGCGCGCTGCTCCTGCCAGGCCTCGACATGGACGTTGGCGATCCGCCGGCCGACCTTCTTGATCTGGGCGCGGGCGTAGGTCGTCAGCGGCCGGCCCGAGCGCAGGTACTCGATCGAGACGTCGATGGTGCGCGGCTGGCGCTTCAGGGTCTCGGCGATCGACAGCTGGGCCAGGGCCGTCATCTCCATGAACGCTCCCAGCACCCCGCCGTGGATGGCCGGCAGCATCGGGTTGCCGACGATGTCGGGCGAGAACGGCAGGATGGCGGTCATCTCGTCGCCGGCCAGTTCGGCGGTCATGCCGATGAACTTGGCGTAGGGGATGGCGCCGAGAACGGCGACCAGGCGGCTCTGGGCTTCGCTCACTGGCCGCCCTCCTTCTTGCTGGAGTCCGGCTTGCTCGAACCGGGCGGCTTGAGGTTGGCGCCCGCCTTCCTGCCCGCGCTGGAGTCCAGCATGAACGCGGCCTGGGCGGCGGCGATCGGGTCTTCCGGATCGGTCTCGTAGGCCACGGCCCGCACGAAGGCGACCGAGCGGGTCAGCTTGTAGCAGTGGGCGCGGGCCAGGATGTCCTTCCCCGGCTCGGCCGGCCGCATGTAGTCGATGCGCAGGTCCAGGGTGGCGATCGAGGTCCAGGTGCTCATGGCCGCGTGCACCGCTTGTCCCGAAGCGTGGTCGAGCAGGGTGGTCACCACCCCGCCGGCGATCACCCCGGTCTCCGGATCGCCGACCAGTTCGGTGCGATAGGGGACCTTCAGCACCGCGACGCCGTCGCCGATGTCGAGGGTGGTGAAGCCCAGGGCCTTGGCCTGGGGACTGCCTTCGTTCATCGCCTTGGCGATGAGGCGGTGCTGCTCGTTCAGATCCGTCTCGCTCATGCCGCTCTCTGGTCTTGGAGGGATAGGCTTACAGGATCGCGCGTTGTCTTATCCAGCCGTGATCAAGCCGCAGGATCTTCTCTGTCCGAAGCCCGCCGGGCTCTATTGCCCGCCCGGCGACTTCTATATCGACCCGGTCCGCCCCGTGGACCGGGCGGTGATCACCCATGGCCATTCGGACCACGCCCGGGCCGGCCACGGCATGGTGGCGGCGACGCCGGAGACCCTGGCGATCATGGCCGAGCGCTATGGCGAGGACTTCACCGGCCAGCGCCAGGCCGTCCCCTATGGCGAAAGCTTCACCCACAACGGCGTCGAGGTGAGCCTCGTCCCCGCCGGCCACGTGCTGGGCTCGGCCCAGGCGGTGGTGCGCTGGCAGGGCCTGACCATCGTCGTCTCGGGCGACTACAAGCGCCGCCGAGATCCCACCTGCGCGCGGTTCGAGCCCGTGCCCTGCGACGTCTTCGTCACCGAGGCCACCTTTGGCCTGCCGGTCTTTCGCCATCCCGACGACAGGGGCGAGATCGCCGCCCTGCTGAAATCGGTCGCGCAGTTCCCCGAGCGCGCTCACATCGTCGGCGCCTACGCCCTGGGCAAGGCCCAGCGGGTGATCAGCCTGCTGCGCGAGGCGGGCTGGGACCGGACGATCCACGTGCACGGCGCCATGGAGCGGCTGAACCGCCTCTACGAGAACCACGGCGTCGACCTTGGCCCGCTGGCGCCCGCGACCACCGAGCGCGGCAAGACGGGCGATTTTGCGGGCAGCATCATCGTCGCCCCGCCCTCGGCCCTGGCCGACCGCTGGAGCCGGCGCTTTCCCGATCCGGTCGACTGCTTCGCCAGCGGCTGGATGCGGGTGCGGGCCCGCGCCCGGCAACGCGGCGTGGAGCTGCCGCTGATCATCTCCGACCACGCCGACTGGGACGAGCTGACCGACACCCTGGCCGAGCTGCGGCCCGGCGAGGTGTGGATCACCCACGGCCGCGAGGAGGCCCTGGAGCGCTGGTGCGCCCTGGAGGGCATCCCCGCCCGCGCCCTGCGCCTCGTCGGCTATGACGAGGACGACGGGGAATAGACGTCCGGATCAGGAGATCAGGTCGGGACCCGGCGGCGTGGCGTCGGTCTTGGTCTTCTTGCCGCCGCCGCCGAACTTGTTGCGGAACCAGGTCACGAGGCCGCCGAAAGCGGCGATGATCAGCACGAGGCCCTTCTTGCCGAAGGCGATCAGCAGGGCCAGCAGGCCGAACTTCTTGGCCGCCGCCACGCCCGCGCCGGCGGCGATCAGGCCGGCGACGCCGAACTCGGCGACCTTGTCCTCGCCCTGCTTGAAGTCGGCGTAGCGCGAGCCCTGGTCGAACTGGGCGGTGGAGGCGATGCGGCCGGCCATGGCGTGCAGCTCGGGCAGGGCCTCGGGCGCGGCCACGGCGTTGAGGCTGATCACGCCCTTCCGGCCCAGCACGCGGATGTCGTAGTTCAGAGAGTGGGCCTCGCCGCGACCGATCTCCAGGTCGCGGGCCCAGATCAGCACGTGCTTGCCGGCGTCGTAGCTCGGCCGCTCGGCCCAGCCGGCCAGGTGGATGGCCTTGTAGCCGGCCTTTTCGCGCGAGGCGTTCTCCTCGTCCTCGCCCTGGCGCAGATCGACCAGCAGCTTGTCGTAGTCGGTGGTCTTGGCGTCCTCGTCCGCGACATAGCCGACGTCCTGATAGGTGACGATGACGCCCCACGAGGCGTCGTCCAGCGGCTTGAAGCGGGCCGGCAGGATCATGCCCAGCACGCCGTCGGCCACGTCCGGCGGGTTGCCCCAGCCCTCGGTCAGCACGCGGCGGGCGGCGGCGGCGTCGAGGAAGTAGAAGTCCGGACCCAGGTCCAGCGAGGCCTTGCCTTCGCTCAGCGCGACCTTGCCGGTGCGGCGCGGCAGGCTGTCCTGCCAGCTGATGTCGGGCTTGCCGGCGACGACCTCGGGGTCGGCGGCCAGGGCGGTCGTGGGCAGGACGATCGCCGGCAGAATGGCGGCGGGCAGGGCGACCGAGACGACAGCCGCGGCGGTGGTCGTGAAATGACGCATGAATTGTTCCCCCGAACGTACTAGCGCTTAGCTATAGCCGGGCCGCGGGCGTCGGCAAGAGGACGAGGGGGACCATGGCGAAGGGCATGATGCGGCTGGAGGCCGGCGAGGTGGTGACGACGCTGGATCATCTGCATGCGCGGATTTCCGAGCGGTTTCCGGCCTCTGGCCTGTCGCGGGTGTGCGCGCGGCTGACGGCGACGGCGCGGGAGACGGCCAGGCGGGCGCGCAGGCTGTCGCGGCCCTATCTGGCCCTGCGCCTGCCGGTGGCGGCGATCGTCCTGGCGGCCCTGGCCCTGCCGACCTGGCTGATCGTCCGGACGGACTGGCTGGCCGGCCTGCGCGGGGCCGACGTGCTGCACGCCGCCGAGGGCCTGGAGCCGGCGGTGAACCTGGCCCTGCTGTCGGCCGGCGCGGTATGGTTCCTGCTGTCGCTGGAGGCCCGCTGGAAGCGCGCCCGCGTGCACAAGGCGCTGCACGAACTGCGGTCGTTCGCCCACGTGGTCGACATGCACCAGCTGACCAAGGACCCGACCCTGGTGCTGGGGCCGCGCACGGCTTCCTCGCCGGCCCGCGAAATGAGCCGCTTCGAGCTGGCCCGCTATCTCGACTACTGCGCCGAGATGCTGGCCCTGACCGCCAAGCTGGCCGCCCTCTACGCCGGCGAGAACGACGACCCGGCGATCCTGGCGGCGGTCAACGACATCGAGACCCTGACCTCGGACCTTGGCCGCAAGATCTGGCAGAAGATCATGATCCTGGGCCAGCTGGACGAGGCGAAGGCCTGAGGCTCACACCACCTTGAACGTGCCCCGCGCCCTCGCCACCGGCTTGCCGTCGGCGAGGACCGTGGCCTCGGCGTAGCAGAGGCTCTTGCCGGGCTTGATGAAGTCGGTGTCGAACGCCAGCCATTGGCCAAGGCTCGGCGCGGCCAGATAGTCGACCCCCAGCGAGACGGTGACGAAGCCGTTGAAGGCCAGGCCCTCGCGGCGCATCCGAACGCCGCACGACAGGCCCATGGCGTTGTCGGCCAGGGCGGCGATCAGGCCCCCGTGCGGCCCGCCGCGCGAATTGGCGTGGACCTCGCGCGCCTCCAGTCCCAGCACCCAGCGGTCGTCGCGCACGTCGGCGTAGATCGGCTCCCAGGGCGCGGTCAGGGGGCTGGCGCGGGTGTGCGGGACGAAGGGTTCGGGCGGCTGGAACGTCATGGTCGTCTCCGAGGCCAGGCTCTCCATTGAAGTTAAACGAATGTTTGAATTGCGTGCAAGCCGCGCCATGGCTTGAACCTGCGTCCGGGCGCGACATTCTCTTTGCATGCGCGCCTTCGCCCATCTTCTCGACCGCCTGTCGCTGACGGCCTCGCGCAACGCCAAGCTGACCCTGATCGAGGACTTCCTGCGCGGGACGCCCGATCCCGACCGCGGCTACGCCCTGGCGGCCCTGACCGGCGCCCTGTCGTTCGACGCCGCCAAGCCGGCCTTCATCCGCAAGGCCGTCGAGGCGCGGATGGACGCCCAGCTGTTCGCCTGGTCCTACGACTATGTCGGCGACCTGGCCGAGACCGTCGCCCTGGTCTGGCCCGAGCGGCCCGGCGCCAATCGCGAGCCGGAGCTGTCGGAGGTGGTCGAGGCGCTGAAGACGACGTCGCGCGGGGAGGCCCAGCAGCTGATCGAGGGCTGGCTCGACGCGCTGGACGCCGACGGCCGCTGGGCGCTGCTCAAGCTGATGACCGGCGGCCTGCGGGTCGGCGTCTCCTCGCGTCTGGCCAAGCAGGCCTGCGCCAATCTGGGCGGCGTGGCGATCGGCGAGATCGAGGAGGTCTGGCACGCGATCGAGCCGCCCTATGGCGACCTCTTCGCCTGGCTGGAAGGACGCTCGGAGCGGCCTTCGCCCGACGCCCCGGGCCGTTTCAGGCCGGTGATGCTGGCCCAGGCCATCGACGAGGCGGTGGATTTCGCCAAGCTCGACCCGGCCGCCTACGCCGCCGAATGGAAGTGGGACGGCATCCGCGTGCAGGCGGTCAGCGAGCGCGGCGAGCGCCGGCTCTACACCCGCACCGGCGACGACATCTCGGCGACCTTCCCCGACGTGCTCGACGCGCTGGACTTCGAGGGCGCGCTGGACGGCGAACTGCTGGTCATGCGGGACGGCGCGATCGCCAGTTTCGGCGATCTCCAGCAGCGGCTGAACCGCAAGACCGTCGACGCCAAGCTGATGGCCGCCTATCCGGCCGGGATCCGCGCCTACGACCTGCTGCTCGACGGCGAGGAGGATCTGCGGGCCCTGCCGTTCGTCGAGCGCCGCCGGCGCCTGGAGGCCTTCGTCGGCGGGCTGAAGACGACCCGGATCGACCTGTCACCGCTCCAGCCGTTCGAGACCTGGGAAGGACTGGCCGCCCTGCGCGCCGATCCCCCGGCCGGCGATCCGGCCATCGCCGAGGGCCTGATGCTCAAGCGCTGGGACAGTTCCTACGAGCCCGGCCGCCCCAAGGGGCCGTGGTTCAAGTGGAAGCGCGACCCGCACCTGATCGATGCGGTGCTGATGTACGCCCAGCGCGGGCACGGCAAGCGGTCGAGCTTCTATTCCGACTACACCTTCGGCGTCTGGCGCGAGGACGAGACCGGCGAGCGCAGGCTGACCCCGGTGGGCAAGGCCTATTTCGGCTTCACCGACGAGGAGCTCAAAGCAATCGACAAGTTCGTGCGCGATCATACGGTGGAGCGGTTCGGGCCGGTGCGGTCGGTGCGCGCCGACCTCGAGTTCGGCCTGGTGTTCGAGGTGGCGTTCGAAGGGCTGCAGCGCTCGACCCGTCACAAGTCCGGCGTGGCCATGCGCTTTCCCCGCATCAACCGCATCCGCTGGGACAAGCCGGCCCGGGAAGCGGACGAATTGACCACCCTGGAGCGGATGTTGGACTGACGGGTCCAGGATTCACCGATCCTTCGCCTATCGGGGATAGGCGAGGGGGCATGGTGAAGTTTCTAGACTCGCTTCTGCCCCACCTGCCGGCCAACGCCGACGAGCGCTACAGGCAGATCGTCATCCGCCTGGGCCTGACGGGCCTGCTGAGCTGGGCCCTGCACCTTGCCGGGCATGGAGGCCTGATCCCCGCCTGGCTGGCCGTCAGCGCCTTCGTTCAGGGGCTGGAGTTCGTCGCCGTCCGGCCCTTCGCCAAGGGCCGTTTCCCGAGCCGCAACGTCCGCTTCCACGCGGCCCTGGCCATGGTCGCCATGGCGGTGATGGCCATCGCCCACGCCGCGGTGGTGACGCTGATCTGGACCAACGGGGCCATGCCCCTGGTGGTGATCAGCCTTCTGGTGCTGGCCGGCGGCATGCTCAACAACGTCGCCTCGGGCGTCGACTGCCGGCCGATGTTCTACACCGGCGCCATCCCCTACGCCGTCAGCCTGGCGGCCATGCCGTTCTGGTTCTGGGGCGGCCAGCCGCACGGCATGATCCTGATCCTGGCGGTGACGGCGGTGTTCTTCCTGCTGGTCGTCCACGCCATCTGGAGCCGCGTGCACCAGGCCCGCCGCGCCGTGATGGCCGCCCGCGAGGAGGCCGACCGCCGCCGCATCCAGGCCGAGGACGCGGTGGCCGACCGCGCCGCCATGGCCGCCATCGTCAGCCACGAGCTGCGCACGCCGCTGTCGGCGATCCTGGCTGGGGCGCACCTGATCCGCGCCGGGGTCAATCCGGCCCAGACCGGCGTCACCGCCGACCTGATCGTCGACGCCGGCCAGCTGATGACGGGCCTGCTGACCGACATGCTCGACCAGGCCAAGATCGAGGCCCGGGCCATGAGCCTGGAGGCGCGCGACTTCGACCTGCTGGCGGCGATCCGCGACGCCACCCGCTTTTGGACCGCCGGCGCCAAGGCCAAGGGCCTGACCCTGCGCGAGCCGCCCGCCGAACAGCCGGCCGTCTGGGTGCGGGGCGACCCGTTCCGCCTGCGCCAGATCCTCAACAACCTGCTCTCCAACGCCGTGAAGTTCACCGAGGAGGGGGTCATCACCCTGCGCCTGCTGGCGGTTGCGGCCGACGAAGGCTGGGTGAAGGTCGAGATCGAGGTGCAGGACAATGGCGCGGGCATCGCTCCGGACGCCATGGAGCGGCTGTTCACGCCCTACACCCAGGCCTCGCTGGAGACGGCCCGCACCTATGGCGGCACCGGCCTGGGGCTGACCGTCAGCCGGCAGCTGGCGCGGCTGATGGGCGGCGAGCTCGATGCGCGTCCGGGCGAGCCGAAGGGCGCGATCTTCCGCCTGACCCTGGCCCTGCCCCAGGGCGCCGAGGAGACCAAGGTCGCCGCCGCCAACGACCAGGGCGCGGCCCCGCCGGAGGTCACGGCCCTGCGCGTCCTGGCGGTCGACGACCACGAGGTGAACCGCCGCACCCTGGCCCTGGTGCTGGAGCCGCTGGGCGTGGTGCTGACCACGGCGCCGGACGGGCTGGAGGCGCTGAAGCGGCTGGAGGCCGAGGTCTTCGACGTGGTGCTGATGGACGTCAACATGCCCGGCCTCGACGGCCGCGAGGCCACGCGCCGCCTGCGGGCCGGCGACAGCGCCAACCGCGACGTGCCGGTGATCGGCTTCAGCGCCGGCGTCGCCGACGAGGAGGTCCAGGCCTGCCGCGCCGCGGGCATGACCGACTGGCTGGCCAAGCCGCTCGACATCGGGCGGCTGTACGAGGCGCTGGAGCGGGCGCGGGGCTAGAGGGCCGGACGGGCTAGTGGGCCATGTCCGGCGCGCCGCCGCCGGGGCCGGTCTGGAACAGCCTGCCCTTCTCGGTGACCAGCACGACCAGGAGGCCGGCCAGGCCGAAGCCGAAGAAGCCCAGGGTCAGCGGACCGACCGTGCCGTCGAAGAGCTGGCCGATCATGAAGCCGCCCAGCGCCCCGCCGATGGTGGTGATGAAGCCCTGGATCGAGGCCGCCGCGCCGGCGATGTGGCCCAGCGGCTCCATGGCCACCGCGCCGAAGTTCGACATCACCAGGCCGAAGCAGAACATCATCGATCCCTGCAGCAGGGCGAAGGTCCAGACCGTCTCGTGGCCGGTGTGGGCGACGATCGCGTGGATGCCGGCGAAGGCGATGAAGCCCAGCAGCGCGCCGTGCGAGACCTTGCGCATGCCCAGCCGCTCGACGATGCGGGCGTTGACCAGCGAGGCCACGGCGATGCCGCCGGCGATCCCGGCGAAGATCAGGGTGAACCACTCGCCCGCGCCCAGGGCGTCGACGAACACCTGCTGGGCCGAGTTGATGAAGCCGAACAGGCCGGCCAGCACCAGGGTGGCGGCGATCGTGTAGCCGATGGCCGTCCGCTCGGTCAGGGCCTGGCGGAAGGCCGAGAGGATGGCCTTGGCCGAGATCGGCGTGCGGTCCTCCGGGTGCAGGGTCTCAGGCAGCTTCAGGGCCGTCCAGGCGATCACCGCGCCGCCGAACAGGGCCATGACGCCGAAGATCCAGCGCCAGGGCGCGACCAGCACGATGGCCTGGCCGATCGAGGGGGCCAGGATCGGCACGGCCAGGAAGACGATGAACGACAGCGACATGACCTGGGCCATGCGGCGACCCGAATAGCAGTCGCGGACGATGGAGACGGCCAGCACCCGGGTGGCGGCCGCGCCAACGCCGGTCAGGGCCCGGGCGACCAGCAGCATCTCGAACGAGGTGGTCAGGGCGCAGGCCAGGCTGAACAGCACGTAGAGCGAAAGACCGGCCAGCAGCACGGGCTTGCGGCCGTAGCGGTCGGCCAGCGAGCCGTAGGCGATCTGGGCGACGCCGAAGCCGAGCAGGTAGGCGGTGATCACCCACTGGCGCTCGTTGTCGCCGGCCAGGCCCAGGCTGGCGCTGATCTGCGGCAGGGCGGGCAGCATGGAGTCGATGGCCAGGGCGTTGGTGGCCATCATCGCCGCGATCAGGGCGACGAACTGGACGAAGCCCATGCCCCGATGAGGGGAAGCCTGGTCCGAAGCTCGGGTGGCGGTGGCGGCGGTGGTGTCCCGGGGCATGACGCGATCTCTTCGGCCGTGAACGCGCGAGGCGCCGGCCGGCGCGAAACGCAACGCCCGGCATATAGGTCCCTTGCCGATGCGCGCCAATGGAGAGGCGCGTTCTATCTCGCCATCTGGAACTGGATGCTCACCGTCTGGCCCTCGCCCAAGCGCGAGGCGCCCTCCTGCGACTGGCCGACGCTGGCCACGCGCAGCAGGGGCTGCGATGCGGCCTGGTCCGGAGGTCCGTTGCGCAGGGCGGCGAGCACCGGCTGGGCGCCGGTCAGGGCCTGGTGGAAGGCCGCCGACCGCGCCAGGGCCAGGGCCGCGGCCTGCTGGCCCTCGGCGGTGAAGGCGTCGAGATTGGTCTGGCTGAGCACGTTGACGAGGGCCAGTCTGGCCTCGCCCTCGGGGCAGGCGGTCGAACTGGCGCCGCCATAGGCCAGGCAGGGCAGGCGCCTGGCGAGCGAAGCGGCGACCTCGCCGGCGATCTTGCGGCCGCCGGCCGACAGGTTGGCCGTGCCCCGTTCGAACAGAGCGTCGGCCGAGAACGACAGGGCGCCGCCGCTGGTGTCGCCCGCCAGCGGCGCGCCGGCGTCGCGCAGGTCGGCGTCGAGGAAGCCCATCAGCATGCGCTGAGCGTCGTCGGCGGCCACGGTGGTCGCCGCGGTCTTGGCCGGCGGGGCGTAGGAGAAGCAGCGGCGGTCGCTTCCGGTCCCGCCGATCAGGTCTTCGGGCACGCACAGAACCCGGGCCTTGTCGTCGACCTCGACGGTGGCCTCATGCGGTGTCAGGGCCGTGGCGGTCTGGAGCAGGGCGGCGGTCTCGGGATGCCGGGCCTGCGTCAGCGCCTTGGTCGACTGCCGGTACTGCAGGGCGAAGTAGCTGAGCATGATGATGAAGATGAAGATCACCCCGACCATCATGTCGGTCATCGAGACGTAGTAGCTTTCGCCCTCTTCGAGGTCGGGCGTGCGGCGCCGGCGGGCGCGGGCCAGGCTCGCCATCAGGCCAGGCTCGGGGCGGCGGGAAGGGCGGCGGGGCGCATCGCGGCGCCGGCGGCCAGGAGGGCCTCGATCCGCGACAGCACGGCCAGTTGATCCAGCATGACCTTTTCGGGCGGGGCGAAGCGGACGCAGCTGTCGAGCAGCGCGAAGAAGTGGGCTTCCAGCGCCTCGATCGCCTTGCGTCGACGGCGCGCGGCCAGGCGCAGGACGATCGAGCCCAGCACGCCGGCGATCGAGGTCCAGAACTTGGTCGCCGCCACGGCCAGCAGGTTCATCAGCGCCGTCTGCATGCCGGCGCCGCCTTGGCGCTGCATGGCGTCGACGGCCTCGGTCAGGGCCGCGACGATGCCCATGAAGGTGATGACCAGGCCGATGGCGACCAGCAGGTTGGCCCACCATTCCAGGGTGCGGGCCGGGCCGTCGGCATGGTCGAAGGCGTCGATGGCGTGGATCGGCGCGGCCAGCCGCCCGTCGCTGGTCTGCGCCAACTGGCCGCGATAGGTCGCCCAGCCGAGCTCCAGCGTCGGGTGGGCCGAGGCGCTCAGGCGCTTGTCGATCGTCGGGAAGGCGTCGGCGAAGGCCTTTTGCAGGTCCGCGCCACGCAGGTCCGACAGCAGGTCGGCGCGGCGCCGCAGGTCGTCCTTCAGCGGCGCGTATTCGAAATGGCCCGACTGGAGGATCAGGCCGATGGCCAGCGCCAGGATGGCGCTGGCCATGATCAGGGCGGCGCTGGGGGCGCTGAACACCGTGACGACGAAGCTGGTGACCGGGTCGTGCATGCGGGCCTTCGACGTTTGAAGTCGGACCCGAACATGCCGGCAGTTGAGGCCTCAATGAGGCGCAGCTCAGCCGTTGAAGCCGCGGATCGCCTCGATGATCACCGCCTGGTCGGCCTCCGCCAGATAGGGGTGCATCGGCAGGGCCAGCACCGTTTCGGCCTTGGCCTCGGTCACCGGCAGGCCGCCTTCGCCGCGCGGGAAGGCGGCGTACGGGGCCTGCACGTGCATCGGCACCGGATAGTAGACGGCGGTCGGCACGCCCTTGGCCTTCAGGTGGGCGGCCAGACCGTCGCGGTTCTCGTGCTCGATGACGTACTGGGCCCAGACCGAAACGCCGCCGTCGATGACGGACGGGACGGCGAGCACCGAGTCCTTCAGGCCCTCGGCGTAGCGCTGGGCCACCACCTGACGCAGGTCGATCTCTTCCTGGAAGATGGCCAGCTTCTCGATCAGGATCGCCGCCTGGATGGTGTCCAGGCGCGAGTTCATGCCGATGCGGGTGTTGAGGTACTTCGGGTCGTGGTCGAAGGTCTTGCCTTCGAGGTCCGGGCCGACCGCCTTGCCGTGCACGCGATAGCTGTCCATCAGGTCCCACAGCACCGGATCGTTGGTCAGCACCGCCCCGCCGTCGCCGTAGCAGCCCAGGGGCTTGGCCGGGAAGAAGCTGGTGGTGGCCACGTCCGCCCAGTGCAGCGGATGCTTGCCGTCCAGGGTGCAGCCGAAGCCCTGGGCGCTGTCGGAGACCAGCTTCAGGCCTTCGCGATCGCAGATGGCCTTGATGGCCGGATAGTCGGCCGGCTGGCCGAACAGGTCGACGGCGATGACCACCTTGGGGGTCAGCTCGCCCTTGGCCTTCACGCCGGCGATGGCGGCTTCCAGCTTGGCGGGGTCGAGGTTGAAGGTGTCGGGCAGCACGTCGACGAACACCGGCGTGGCGCCGACCCACGGCACGACTTCCGGCGTCGCGGCGAAGGTGAAGGAGGGGCAGAACACTGCGTCGCCGGGCCCAACGCCCCAGGCCATCAGCGGCAGGGCGATGGCGTCGGTGCCGTTGGCGCAGGACAGGGCGAGCTTGGCCTGGCCGAAGGCGGCCAGCTGCGCTTCGAACTCGCGCACCTGCGGGCCCATGACATAGGCGCCGCTGTCCAGCACCTTGGCGATGGCGACATCGATCTTGTCGCGGATCCGGCGCTGCTGCGCGGCGAGGTCGATGAAGGGCATGCTCATGGGCGGGCTCTTAGAGGCGGGGCGGCTCGGGGACGAGCCAATTGATGTAACCGACTGTTTCGCCAGATGCTCCCCCTGAAGGGGGAGCTGTCGCGGAGCGACTGAGGGGGATGTGGCTGTTTCGGTTGCGGCCGGCTCGACATCAGCAAGGACTTCCCCCTCCGGCCCTTCGGGCCACCTCCCCCTTCAGGGGGAGGATCTGTCGTTTGGAACGAACCTTCACCGCGCTTCGTTGACCGGCCGGCGCGGGGGCGCCATCGAGAGATCCATGAGCAAGCCCAGTACCGTACCCGCCGACCTCAACCTTCCGTCCATCGCCAACATCAAGGCCGACGAGACCATGTTCGGGCATTTCCTCGACTGGCTGGGCAAGGTGGCCGTCAATCTGGTCGTCGCCGCCCTCATCCTGTTCGTCACCTTCTGGGCGGCCGGCTGGCTGGCCGGAATGGCCAAGCGGGCTTTGAGCCGCGTGCATCGCACCAATCCCGACCCGACGCTGGAGAGCTTCGTCTCCTCGCTGGTGCGCTATGCGGTGGTCGCCATCGGCCTGGTGGCGGTGCTGCAGCAGCTGGGCGTGCAGGCGACCTCGATCATCGCGGTGCTCGGCGCGGCCTCGCTGGCCATCGGCCTGGCCCTGCAAGGCGCGCTGTCGAACGTGGCGGCCGGGGTGATGATCCTGCTGTTTCGTCCCTATCGCGTCGGCGACGTCATCGAGACGGCCACCCGCCAGGGCACGGTCAAGTCGCTGGACTTGCTGTTCACCGAGATCGCCACGCCCGACAACGTCAAGGTGATGATCCCCAACAGCAAGGTGTTCGGCGACGTCATCCTGAACTACTCGACCCATCGCAACCGCCGCGCCGACGTGCTGTTCAAGGTGCCGCTGAAGACCGACCTGGTGGTCGTGCTGCAGAAGATGCGCGAGCGGGCCGAGAGCGACCCTCGCGTGCGCAAGGACCCCGCGCCGATGATCGAGGTCGTCGATCTCTCCGAAGTGTTCGCCCAGGCCGCGATCCGCGTGTGGACGGCCAAGGAGGACTTCGGCCCTGTCAAGACCGACCTGATGCTGGCCGCCCACCTGTGGGCCGAGGACCCGACGCGGATCCTGCCGCCCCCGCGTCCGTCCAAGGCTCCGGACCCGTCGCCGGCCATGCCCGGCGACAAGGACCATCACCTGTTCAAGCTGAAAGCGCCGAGGAGAGGTCGGAAATCAGATCCGAGCAGTCCTCGATCCCCACCGAAAGCCGGATGAGGGTGTCGCTGATCCCCAGCGCCTTGCGCTGATCGGCCGGGATCGAGGCGTGGGTCATGATCGCCGGATGCTCGATCAGGCTCTCGACCCCGCCCAGGCTCTCGGCCAGCGTGAAGAGGCGCGTGCGCTCCAGCATCCGGCGGGCCGTGGCCTCGTCGCCCTTCAGCTCCACCGAGATGATGCCGCCATAGCCGCCGTGCATCTGGCGGCGGGCCAGGGCGTGCTGGGGGTGGCTCTCAAGGCCCGGATAGATCACCCGCTCGACGTCCTTGCGGGTGGAAAGCCACTGGGCGATCTCCAGGGCGCTGTCGCAGGCCCGCTGCATGCGCAGGGCCAGGGTCTTGACCCCGCGCAAGGCCAGGAAGCTGTCGAACGGCCCCAGCACCGCGCCGACGGCGTTCTGCAGGAACTTCAGCTTGTCGATCAGCTCGGGATTGTCGCCGACCACGGCCACGCCCGCGACCACGTCGGAGTGGCCGTTCAGGTATTTGGTGGCCGAGTGCATGACGATGTCGAAGCCCAGCTCCAGCGGCCGCTGGACGTAGGGGCTGGCGAAGGTGTTGTCGGCCACGGTGATCAGGCCGCGGCGCTTGGCCAGGGCGGCGATGGCCTCCAGGTCGGCCAGGCGCAGCATCGGATTGGTCGGCGTCTCGACCCAGATCATCTTCGTCTCGGGGCGGATCGCCGCCTCGATCGCCGAGACGTCGGCCATGTCGACGAAGCTGAACGACAGGCCGGCCGAACGCTTGCGGACCCGCTCGAACAGCCGGAACGAGCCGCCATAGAGGTCGTCGCTGGCGATCACGTGGGCGCCGCTGTCGAGGATCTCCAGGATCGTCGAGGCGGCCGCCAGGCCCGAGGCGAAGGCGAAGCCGGCGCTGCCGCTCTCCAGGTCGGCGATCGACCGCTCGAAGGCGAAGCGGGTGGGGTTCTGGCTGCGGCTGTACTCGAAGCCCTTGTGCTCGCCGGGGCTCGACTGGACGTAGGTCGAGGTGGCGTAGATCGGCACCATCACCGCGCCGGTGCTGGGATCGGGGAACTGGCCGCCGTGGATCGTGCGGGTGGCGAAGGCCAGGCGGTTCTTGCCGGGGATGTCGGTCATGGGATCTCGACGTCAGAGGGATTTGAGGGCGTCGGCCAGGTCGCGGGCCTCGTGCAGCAGGCGCGCGATCACCGGCGGCTTTCGAGACGGATTGTAGGCCAGGACGTAGGGAAATCCTTTCAGCCTGAACAGACGGAAGGGCGGTCGAACAAGGTCTGGCTGCTCCTGGCCGAGATAAGGATTGCGGCCCAGGGCATCGGCTGCGGCCAGCATGGTCTCCGTCAGCCTCAGCGCGGCGCGCGGACTATCGGCGGAAATCCAGTTCGAAGCAGCGAGAAGTTCACGCCTGGCTTGCGGCGCGATCGTCGCCGGCGCCATCTATTTTACAGCTTCCCTGGCGGCCGTTTCTATAGCGGCCCTCATTTCCGCCGCGACTTCGGCGGCCGTGAAACAGCCGTCGCGATCAGCCTCAGCCATCGCCTCGTCCAGCGAGTCGCTGAGCTGCTTCCGCCGTTCCTCCTGCTCCTGCAGAAGAGCAAGCGCCGCCTTGATCACCGCCCCGACATCCTCGTAGCGGCCGTCGGCGACGCAATCGCGGGCGAACTGCTCAAGATCGGGCTTCAGAGTGACTTCCATAATTGGACCCTACGCTTGAACGCCAACATGACTCCGGCAGAACATTTCCGCAACGCCCTCACGCCTCCAGCCGCAGGTGGTTGAGCAGGTCGACCCGGGTGATGACGCCGAGGAACTCCTCGCCGTCGACCACCAGCGCCACCTCGTCGCGCTCGAACACGTCGGGCAGGGCCTCGACGCCCTGGTGAGCCTGCAGGGTGTTGATCTGGCGGGTCATGGCGTCGGCGACGGGGGTCTTGAAGCGGGCGCCGCGATGCTCGTCGCGCCCCTCGACGGCGGCCAGGATGTCGCTTTCGTCGAGAATGCCCACCAGCCTGCCGTGATCGACCACCGGCAACTGGCTGATGTCGCTCGAGCGCATGCGGTTGTAGGCGGTCAGCAGGGTGTCGCCCGGCCCGATGGCGATGACGCCGCCATCGGCGTAGCGCTTGGCGATCAGGTCGCGCAGGTCGCCATGCAGTTCGCGCTGGTCGAAGCCGTGCGCGGCCAGCCACATGTCGTTGAACATCTTGGTCAGGTACTTGGCGCCGGTGTCGCAGACCAGGGTGACGACCCGTTTGGGCTGCGTCTGTTCGCGGCAATAGCGCAAGGCCGCCGCCAGCAGGGTGCCCGACGACGAGCCGGCCAGCACGCCCTCCTTGCGCAGCAGCAGGCGGGCGGTGTCGACGCTCTCGCGGTCGCTGATGGAGTAGGCCTTGGACACCAGATCCATCTGGGCGTTGTCGGGAATGAAGTCCTCGCCGATGCCCTCGACGATCCACGAGCCGGCCTCGCCGTAGGTTCCGGTGGCCACGTAGTCGCAGAGGATCGAGCCGACCGGATCTGCCAGCACCATCTTCGTCTTCGGCGACTGCTCGGCCATGTAGCGGCCGACGCCCGTCAGCGTGCCGCCCGAGCCCACCCCGACGACCACGGCGTCGACGTCGCCGTCCATCTGGGCGAGGATCTCGGGGCCGGTGCCGACATAGTGGGCGCGCGGATTGGCCGGGTTCTCGAACTGGTTGGCGTAGATCGCCCCGGGGATCGACTGGGCCAGGGCCTGGGCCATGTCCTGGTAGTATTCGGGGTGGCCCTTGCCGACGTCGCTGCGGGTCAGGCGCACGTCCACGCCCATGGCCCGAAGATGCAGGATCTTTTCGCGCGCCATCTTGTCGGGGACGATCAGGATCAGCTTGTAGCCCTTCAGCGCCGCCACCTGGGCAAGGCCGAGGCCCGTGTTGCCGGCGGTGGCCTCGATGATCGTGCCGCCGGGCTTCAGCGAGCCGTCGGCCTCGGCCGCCTCGATCATCGAGCGGGCCACGCGGTCCTTGATCGAGCCGCCGGGGTTCTGGCTTTCGAGCTTCAGGAACAGGCGGCAGGGGCCGGTGTCGAGGTTGCGGACCTCCAGCATCGGGGTGCGGCCGATCAGATCGAGCGCGGAACCGGCGACCGGCGGAAGGGCGGATTTGGGGTCGTTCATGGCGCGACTCTGCGACAGGAAGAAAGGATCTCCTGTCTAACGCGCAAAATCAGAAACGGGAAACGTCGTTCTTCAAGCTTGACCGCAGCGTCTGGGCCCCGGGTTCAGGCCCCGCTGGCCGCCAGTCGGTCCATCCGCCATTCGAGGGCGAACTTGCGGCCGACGCCGGCGTCCTCGAACACCACCTTGCGGCGCTCGCCCTCGAGTTCGGGCGCGTTGTGGATCATCACGAAGGGAAAGCCGTTGCTGGCCAGGAAGCTCTGCACGAAGCGGGAGAACCGCACGGCTTCCTCGGCGGAGGCCAGGCAGATGTCGATGGCGATATCGGCGGCTTTCATGGGCGCGCTCCTCGACGAGGTTTCCCGACCCTAACGCACGAGTTCGCGTTTGCGAACCACCTTCGCAGTTGCAAAAAAGAACGACCCCGGACGAATCCGGGGCCGCGCCTTGTGAAATAAGGGTTTTTGGCCCTTACAAAATCGCCGAGCTACAGGATGGCCCAAGCTACAGGATGGACTGGCCCGTGCCGGCCCAATCCTTCAGGAACTGTTCCAGGCCCTTGTCGGTCAGCGGGTGCTTGAAGAGGTCGGCGAACACGGCCGGCGGGATGGTGACGACGTCGGCGCCGACGATCGCGGCTTCCTTGACGTGGGCGACGTTGCGCACCGAGGCGGCCAGGATCTCGGTCTCATAGCCGTAGTTGTCGTAGATCGTGCGGATGTCGCGGATCAGGTCCATGCCGTCGAAGCCGTAGTCGTCCAGGCGGCCGATGAACGGCGAGACGTAGGTCGCGCCGGCCTTGGCGGCCAGCAGGGCCTGGGTCGGCGAGAAGCACAGGGTGACGTTGGTGTTCACGCCTTCGTTGGCGAAGTGGTTGCAGGCGATCAGGCCGTCGCGGGTCAGCGGCAGCTTGATGACCACGTTCGGCGCGATGCCGGCCAGCTTCGTGCCTTCGGCGATCATGGCGTCGGCGGTGGTGGCGGCGACTTCGGCGCTGATCGGGCCGGGGACGAGGTCGCAGATCTCGGCGATCACTTCGAGCATCGGGCGGCCGGCCTTGGCGATCAGGGTCGGGTTGGTGGTGACGCCGTCGACGAGGCCGGTGGCGGCGGCGTCGGCGATGACCTTGGTGTCGGTGCTGTCGAGGAAGATCTGCATGGCTCTGCGCGGGCCTTTTTCTTGAAGGGATTTGCGGTCGGTTTAGCCCCTCGGGAACCGAGGCGCCAGGATTTCAGATCTCGCCGTCGGCCAGTTGGCGCAGATAGCGATGGTAGCCGGTCTTGGGCGAGGGGCCCGCCAGGGCGCGCAGTTGGTCGGCGTCGATGAAGCCCATCTGGAAGGCGACCTCCTCGACGCAGCCGATGCGGAAGCCCTGGCGCAGCTCGATGGCGCGCACGTATTCGGAGGCTTCCATGAGGGAGTCGTGGGTGCCGGTGTCGAACCAGGCGTAGCCGCGTCCCAGGCGCTCGACCGTCAGGGTTCCGGCGTCGAGATAGGCGCGGTTGACATCGGTGATCTCCAGTTCGCCGCGGGCAGAGGGCTTCAGCGCCCGGGCGATGGCCGGCGCCTCGCCGTCGTAGAAGTAGAGGCCGGTGACGGCGTGGCGCGAGCGCGGCTTTTCGGGCTTTTCCTCGATGCTCAGCGCCTTGCCGTCGGCGCCGATCTCGACCACGCCGTAGCGCTGGGGATCCACCACCGTGTAGCCGAACACGGTCGCGCCGGAGGGCCGTTCGGCCGCGGCCTGCAGCAGGTCGGCGAAGCCCGCGCCGAAGAAGATGTTGTCGCCCAGCACCACGGCGCTGTCGGCGCCGTCGAGGAACTCTTCGCCCAGGATCAGGGCCTGGGCGATGCCTTCGGGCGCGGGCTGGGGCTTGTATTCGATGCGCAGGCCAAGGTGCGACCCGTCGCCCAGCAGGCGGCGGAAGGACTCCTCGTCGTGCGGGTTGGTGACGATCAGGACTTCGCGCACGCCGGCCAGCATCAGCGTGGTCAGCGAATAGTAGATCATCGGCTTG
Organism: Caulobacter sp. D5; assembly: GCF_003185805.1. Classification (GTDB taxonomy): domain Bacteria; phylum Pseudomonadota; class Alphaproteobacteria; order Caulobacterales; family Caulobacteraceae; genus Caulobacter. Next base: position 213 of record NZ_QHJY01000016.1, on the reverse strand, counting down.
TCGTAGACCGGCAGCAGCTGCTTGCTGACGGCCAGGGTCAGGGGCGCCAGGCGGCTGCCCGAGCCTCCGGCGAGGATGATGCCGCGTCTCATGCGTCCAGTCCTTCCGCGATGATCTGGCCGGCCGCGCGCCGCACGGCCTGCTCCCAGGGCTCGGCCCGCCAGCCGAACACCGCCGCCACCTTGCCGCTGTCGAGCGCGCCGTTCAAAGGCC
>NZ_QHJY01000145.1 GCF_003185805.1 Caulobacter sp. D5 | reverse complement strand
GTAACCCCTCACCCTCCCACGCTTCGCGTGGGCCCCTCCCTCTCCCTATGGGAGAGGTTTTGGAGTGGTGGGTTTGAGCTTGATCGACGTCACCGCAGCCGCCCCGTCGGAGCGCAGGACCAGGATGTTGGTCCCGGCCAGCAGTTGCACCGTCTCGCCGGATCGCACGGCCGCGCCGCCGTTGGCCGTCAAAGTCATCGGCCCCTGGCCTGCGATCGTGACCGCATAGGCCCCTGCCCGATCCGTCGTCACGGTGTAGCGCAGCCATTCGCCGGCGGTGAAGTCGGTGACGCTCTTGCCGTCGGGGGCGATGTCGACGCCGTCGTTGCGGTAGGTGCGGCCGTTGTTCCAGAGGGTGCGGTCGGCGCCGGTGGCGACGTGGTAGTTGGCGGCGTCCGTGTCCCAGTAGGCCTTGCCGATGACGCCAAGGTCGTAGTCGACGGCGGCGATGGTTCCGCCCTTGGCGGTGACGCGGTGAGGCTTGAACGGACGGACGCTGTCGTCGTGCGGCTGGCGCAGCATGGCGTCGAGCACGTCGGGGTGGCGCAGGTTGTTCTCGAACCGCACGTCGTGGGAGGCCAGCTTCATCAGCACGGCGTAGGCCTGGTCGGCCGAAACCGGGGTCTTGGCCTCGCCCGTGAGCGTGGCGACGACGGCGTCGTAGTCGGGACCGACCTGGACCTCCAGCGGCTGGTTGAAGCCGATCTTCTTCAGCGGCCAGAAGGCCCAGCCGATCCCATGGCCCTCGACCAGGCGGATGGCGTCGGCGAACCAGACATTGGAGTTCTCGCCCGACTCCCCCAGCCACACCGGCAGGCCGGTCTGCTCGCGCAGCTTCAGGATCGGCTCGACCGAGGCCTGGTCGTTGCGGTTCCAGTACTTGTGGAACGACAGGGCCAGATTGCCGTCCCAGGGCTTTCCCAGGCCCTTGTAGTTGTTGCCCCAGCAGTTGCCCTCGATGATCACCAGGTGGCGCTGGTCGACCTCGCGGATCGCCGCCGTGATCCGGCGCTGGAAATCCCAGAGCAGGTCCTGCTTCTCGTCGGCGCAGCCGTTGCCCGAGGCCTTACTGTCGAAATCCCAGTTGGGCTCGTTCAGCACGTCATAGGCGGCGATGGCCGGCTCGTCCTTGTAGCGCTCGGCCAGTTTCCGCCAAAGCGCGATGGTCTTGCGCTGGTTCTCCGGGCTGTCCCACAGCGAGGGCTTCTTCGGATCGCGGTCGGAGATGGCCAGGTCGTTGCCCTGCCCGCCCGGCGCGGCGTGCAGATCCAGGATCAGGTGCATGCCGTTGGCCTTGGTCCAGGCCAGGAGGTCGTCGATGCGCTTGAAGCCGTCTTCTATCCAGGTGTCGGCGCCGGGGACGGGCTCCTGGTCGGCCGACAGGGTCAGCAGGCCGTAGTGCATCGGCAGCCGCACGGAGTTGAAGCCGGCGGCGGCCATGTCGTCGATGTCGGCCTTGGTGGTGTGGTTGTCGAGCCAGGCCGTGTGGATCGCCGCCTCGCGCTGCGGGCCGACCAGGGCGGCGATGCGGGCGCGGATGACGTGTTCCTGGCCCAGCTTGGACAGGCGCAGCATGTAGCCCTCCTGTAGCATCCAGCCGCCCAGGCCCATGCCGCGCAGGATGACCGGCGCGCCGGTCTCGTCGACGATGCGGTCGCCCTGGGCCTTCAGCCATTGCGGACCGGGAGGCGGCGGCGCTTCGCCGGCGAGCGCGGTCGAGACGGCGAGCAGAGACGCGGCGGCGGCCAGGACGGCGACGAATTTCATGGACGAACTCCCCAGCGCGCGCGGCTGGTTGGGAGGTCGCCGCTGCGTCGCGGGCGGAGTTGGCCCGGGGACTCTGATTTTGTCTAGGTGGACGGCGCATTTGTCCATGAGGACAAATGGTTAGGGGGAAATGCTCGTAGAGATGGGCGCGGTGTTCAGGCGCTGAAATTCATCGTCATCCCGGCCGGAGCGCGTAGCGCGGAGAGCCGGGACCCAGGGGCCACACGCGGTGAGCCGGCTACGGCTGCGGGCGCGAACCCTGGCGCCGCGCCCAGTCCCCCTGGGTCCCGGATAAGCGCTGCGCGCTTTCCGGGATGACTATCTTCTTGGAGCGAAGGAAAGTTGGCGGCTAGCCGCACTTCACCTGCTGGACCACGCCCGTATCGGGATTGAACAGGATGTTCAGGCGGTCGGCGCGGTAGTCCATGGTGACCGGACAGGTGGTGCAGGCCACGCGCCAGCGGGAGGGATCGACCGGGGCCGGCAGTTCGGTGCGGTTCTTGCCGACGAAGGCCTGGGCGTCCTTCAGGCCGCACTGGTCCTTTTCGGGTTCCGGCGGCTTGGGCAGGGCGATGGCCGGCGGGGCGACCGGGGTTTCGGGCGGCGGCGGCGGGGCGGGCTCGGGCGCGCCGGTCGAGCAGGCCGCCAGGACCATGGCCGCGCCGAACATCACGCCAAACCGCTTCACGAACCGCGTCATGCCTTTTTCTCCCATCCACGTTCGGCCTGCTGCCAGTAGGACACCGGGTGGCCGGCCGCCTTGAACGCCTTCCAGCGGCCCCGCGCCAGCCGCAGGGCCTCTTCGTCACGACCGTCGAACAGCAGGATGCAGCGCGTGAACGCGGCAAGGTCCCCCGGCTCGGCGCCGTCGAGCAGGAACAACGCGTCCCCGCCGTTCGGGTTGTCGAGACCGGCGCTGAGCAGCACCGGCTGGCGCTCGGCCAGAGGCTCCTCGGCCATGCCGTGCGGCAGGAAGCTGTCGTCGCGAAAGGTCCAGAGGTGGGCGTCCAGCGCGTTGAGGCGCGCCGGGTCCCCGCCCCGGACCAGAGCCTTCCAGCCGCGCCCAAGGGTCTTTTCCAGCAGCTCGGGCAGCACCTGTTCGGCGCTGCTTCGCTCCAGATGGTAGAACCAGATCTCGCAGGGCGCGGCTGACATGGGTCCGATCAGCCCTCGTAGGCGTCGGCGACGAGGCGGTTGAGCAGGCGCACGCCGAAGCCGGCCGCGCCGTCGGGCACGGTCGGATCGGTCGAGCCCTTGCGCCAGGCGGTCGAGGCGATGTCGAGGTGGGCCCACGGCACGCCATTGACGAAGCGCTGCAGGAACAGGCCCGCCGTGATCGAGCCGGCCGGGCGGCCGCCGATGTTCTTCATGTCGGCGATCGGGCTTTCGATCTGCTTCTCGTAGGCCTTGGGCAGCGGCAGGCGCCACAGCGGCTCGCGCTCGGTCTCGCCGGCGGCCAGCAGCTTCTCCGACAGGCCGTCGTTGTTGCTGAACAGGCCCGCATAGTCGTTGCCCAGCGAGATGATGATCGCGCCGGTCAGGGTGGCCAGGTCGATCATGAACTTCGGCTTGAAGCGCTCCTGAGTGTACCAGAGGGCGTCGGCCAGGACGAGGCGGCCTTCGGCGTCGGTGTTGATGACCTCGATGGTCTGGCCCGACATCGAGGTGACGACGTCGCCGGGGCGCTGGGCGTTACCGTCGGGCATGTTCTCGACGAGGCCGAGCACGCCGATGGCGTTGACCTTGGCCTTGCGGCCGGCCAGGGCGTGCATGACGCCGGCCACGGCGGCCGCGCCGCCCATGTCCCACTTCATGTCCTCCATGCCGTCGGCGGGCTTGATCGAGATGCCGCCGGTGTCGAAGCAGACGCCCTTGCCGACGAAGGCGATCGGCTGGGCCGACTTGTCGGCCGCGCCGTTCCACTTGGCGATGACCAGCTGGCTCTCGCGGACGCTGCCCTGGCCGACGCCGAGCAGGGAGCCCATGCCGAGCTTGGCCATTTCGGCCTCGCCGAGGATCTCGACTTCCAGGCCCAGGCTCTCGAGGCCTTTCACGCGGGCGGCGAACTCTTCCGGATGCAGGATGTTGGCCGGCTCGGAGACCAGGTCGCGGCTGAACAGGATGGCGTCGGCCAGCGGCTCGAGCGCGGCGAAGGCCTTCTGGGCCTTGGCCGGATCGGCGGCGGCGACCTTCACCGTGGCGACCGAGGGCTTCTTCTCGGCCTTCTCGGTGGTGCGGTACTTGTCGAAGCGGTAGGCGGCCAGCTTGACGCCGAAGGCGACGCGGGCGGCGGTCTCGGCGTCGCCGCCGAGCTTGAGCAGCAGCTCGGTGACGCCCGAGGTCTTGACCGCGCCATAGGCATGGGCGGCGGCGATCTCGACGGTCTCTGGCTCGACCACGCCCGAACCGTCGACGCCGATCACCACCACGCGGGCGGCGTCGAGGCCGGCCGGGGCGACGATGTCCAGCACCTGGCCCTTGGCGCCGATGAAGCGGCCGCCGGCCGCGGCGCGGACGATGGCCCCGCCGGCGGCGTCGTTGACCGCCTTGGCCTCGGGCGAAAGGGCGGCGGCCTCGTAGGCGAGGACGGCGATGGCGGCGTTGGCGCCGGCCTGGCTGTCGGCGGGGACGAACTCGATACGCATGGAGCGCTCCTGGGAAGCGGAAAGCCCGGTCGCGGCGCGGCCTCAAGAAGGCCGCGATCCGACGCGACAGGACGTGAACGCCCGGCATAGTCCATGCCGATCCTTGGGAAAAGACCGTCGCCGTTCACAGCCCCGTCACGCCGTCCCACATCATGTCTTCGGTTGTGCCAAGCCGAGCCAGACGTGTAGAACACGCCAACGCCGGGGTTCGCCGCGCGAATCCGTGAAGCCCCCGAAACCACCCCCGCATGCGCCTGATCGAACGCTATCTTTTCCGACAGCTGGTCGGGCCGACCCTCCTGGCCATCGCGGCCCTGGCGGCGCTGGCCCTGCTCGCCCGAAGCCTGTCGGAATTCGACATCCTGGTCGAGCAGCGCCAGACGGCGCTGATCTTCGCCAAGATGATCCTGCTGGCCCTGCCGCAGCTGCTGAACATCATCATGCCGATTGCGCTGTTCGTGGCCGCCCTGGTGGCCCTGAACCGTCTGCATACCGAGCAGGAGATCGTCGTCTGCTTCGCCGGCGGCATGAGTCGCTGGCGGGTGATCTCGCCGGCCATGCGGCTGGCGGTCGGCGCGGCCCTGGTGTCGCTGGCGCTGGGGCTCTGGGCCCAGCCGTGGTCGTCGCGGCTGATCCGCGAGACGGCCTACGACATGAAGACGGACCTGGCCTCGACCCTGGTGCGGCCCGGCGAGTTCACCGAGCCCGGCCCCGGCCTGACGGTCTACGCCCAGTCGATCGACCGCGACAACCTGATCAAGAACCTGTTCATCCACCAGGAAAAGCCCAACGGCGGCTCGGTGACCTATACGGCCCGCGAAGGCGTCATCGCCAAGCGCAACGGCCTGCCGGTGCTGATCATGCGCAAGGGCTCCAACCAGGAATTCTCCAGCAGCGGCGTGCTCAACTACCTGTCGTTCGAGGAATATGTCTTCGACCTGTCGACCCTGTTCCAGAGCGACGAGCTGCTGCACTACAAGATCGCCGACCGCTATCCGCACGAGCTGTTCTTTCCCGACCTGACCCAGGAGTGGGAGCAGCACAACCGGGTGAAGCTGATCGCCGAGGGGCATTCGCGCCTGTCCAGCCCGCTCTACAACATCGCCATGATGGCCATGGCCTTGGCGGCCGTGATCGGCGGCTCGTTCAGCCGCATGGGCTACGCCAAGCGGATCGCCGCTGTCGGCGCGGCGGCGGCGGTGGTGCGCATCCTCGGCTTCGGCGTGCAGGCGGCCTGCGACGACTCGGTGTGGCTGAACGTGCTGCAGTACGCCGTGCCGATCGCCGCCACCTGGTGGGGCCTGGCCCAGATCTTCCGCCAGAAGGTCATGCGCTACGTGGCGCTCGGCGCGCATCGCGACGACCTCCAGCCGATAGGAGCCGCCTCGTGATCGGCCCGGGCATGATCGAGCGCTACGTGCTGCGCAAGACGCTGGCCTCGCTGGGCGCGGCCCTGGCCGTGCTGGGCGCGCTGGTGATGCTGATCGCCTTCGTCGACATCAGCCGCAACGTCGGAACGCGGTCCGAGGACGCGGGCTTCGGCCAGCTGCTGTACCTGACCATCCTGCAGGCCCCGGCCACCCTGCTGACCCTGACGCCGTTCATCTTCCTGTTCGGCACGCTGGGGGCGTTCGTCGGCCTCAACCGCCGCAGCGAGCTGATCGCCATGCGGGCGGCCGGCGTCTCGGCCTGGCGGTTCATCCTGCCGGCGGCCTTCGCGGCCTTCGCGATGGGCGTGGTGACCGTCACCCTGCTCAACCCGCTGACCGCGGCGATGAGCGCCCGCTTCGAGACCGAGCGCGACGCCCTGCTGGCCGGCTACCTCAAGGAAGCGCCCAAGGGCGCCTGGCTGCGCCAGGGCGACACCAAGCGCCAGATCGTCATCCGCGCCCGCATGCGCGACAGCGTTGGCGGGACGGTCCGCCTGCGCGGCGTGTCGTTCTTCGTCTACGACGTCCAGCCCAACGACACCCTGACCTTCAAGGAGCGCTACGAGGCGGCCGAGGCGCGGCTGGAGCCGGGCTTCTGGCGCCTGACCGGCGTCAGCGTGGCCACGCCGGGCGTCGGCGCCATGCGCACCGAAAGCGTCACCGTGCCGTCGGACCTGGACGAGCGCACGGCGGCCGACCGCTTCAAGAACCCGCAGGCCGTGGCCTTCTGGCGCCTGCCCGAGACCATCGCCCGCACCGAGGCCGCCGGCTTCTCGGCCACGCCGTTCAAGCTGCGCCTTCAGCAGATCCTGGCCACGCCGCTGCTGTTCGCGGCGATGTCGGTGCTGGCGGCGGCCTTTTCGCTGCGCCTGATGCGCCTGGGGGGCCTGGCGGCCCTGGCCGGCTCTGGCGTCGCGCTCGGTTTCGGCTTCTTCTTCTTCAACGAACTCTGCGGCGCGCTCGGCAAGGCCGATCTCCTGGGGCCTATCCTGGCCGCCTGGACCCCGCCGGCCGCGGCGCTTTTGGCGGGGCTGACCCTGCTTTGCTATACCGAGGATGGTTGAGTCTGTGACGCCGGCATCGAGGCCCCTGATGATCGATCTAAGCCCAGCGCCCGGCGCGGCGGTTCGCAAGCTGCTGATGGCCGGCGTCGCGTGGCTGGCGTTCGCCGCCAGCGGCGCGCACGCGGCCCAGCCGTCCCTGGCGACCGTGCCCGAAGTTCCGGCCAAGCCGGCCGCGGCCGACGACGGCCTCGGCGACGACGGCTACTATCTCGAATCCGATCTGCTGATCCGCGACGACGTGGCCCAGACCATGACCGCCCAGGGATCGGTGGAGGTCCGCTACCAGGGCCGCGTGCTGCGCGCCCAGGAAGTGATCTACGACACCAAGACCGGCGTGGTCACCGCCCACGGCAAGGTGCAACTGATCAACGCCGACGGCACGGCGCAGTTCGCCGACGACCTGACGCTGGACAAGGACATGCGCGCCGGCTTCGCGCGCAACTTCTCCACGCGCCTGGACAAGAACGTGAAGATCGCGGCCGCCACCGCCATCCGCCGCAACGACCAGGTCACCGAGCTCAATCAGGCGATCTACACGCCCTGCGACGTCTGCGCCGAGAAGCCGACCCCCACCTGGTCGATCGAGGCCGACAAGGTGGTGCAGGATAAGAGCAAGAAGATCGTCTACTACCACGGGGCGCGCATCCGAATGTGGGGCGCGCCGCTGCTGTACCTGCCGCTGTTCTGGCACCCGGACCCGCAGGCCAAGCAGAGCTCGGGCTTCCTGACGCCCAAGGTGGGCTTGTCGAAAAAGCGCGGCGTCTCCTACCAGCAGCCCTATCTGCAGGTCATCTCGCCGTCTTCAGATGTCATCATAAGCCCTCAAATCAACACGAAAATTAATCCGTTCCTCAACGTCAATTACCGCAAGCGCTTCTACTCGGGCATGCTCGAGGCGCGCATGGGGGCGACGTACGAGAAGGAGTTCGACAACAAGGGCAACCGCTTCGGCGACGCGACCACCCGCAGCTACATCCTGGCCAAGGGCGCGTTCGACATCGACGACAAGTGGAAGTGGGGCTTCAGCGCCGAGCGCGCCTCCGACGCCCTGCTGTTCGACAAGTACGACATCAACGACGTCTACGAGCAGCGCGGGCTGTTCACGAGCGAGGATCACCGCCTGACCTCGCAGATCTACGCCTCGCGGCAGGACACGCGGTCGTGGTTCTCGGTCTCGGCCGTCTCGGTGCAGGGCCTGCGGGTCGTGGGCACCGATTCCACCACGGGCCTGGGCAACAAGTTCGAGAACAGCGGGGCCTTCCCGCTGATCGGCCCGCTGGTCGAGGGCCGCTGGGAGCCGGAATCGCCGGTGCTGTTCGGCCGCCTGCGCCTGGAAGGCTCGGGCGTGGTGCTGAACCGCTCCGAATCGCAATTCGGCGAGTCGCCCTACTCCTCGGCCATGCAGACGGCCTATCGCGGCCAGAACGGCGTCGACAGCGCCCGCGGCAGCTTCCAGGCCGACTGGCGCGCCAGCACCGTGGTCGGACCCGGCCTGCGCATCCAGCCCTTCGCCCAGGCCCGCGCCGACGCCTACAACATCAAGGGCGTCTATCTGACGACCGCGGCCCTGGCGGCCGGAGACGACGCCGAGATCAGCTATTCGCGCACCCTGGGCGTGGCCGGCGTCGACCTGAGCCTGCCGCTCTACAAGGGCCTGAAGAACGGCGGCAGCGTCATCATCGAGCCTATCGTGCAGCTGGCGACGGGCTCGGACAGCTCGCGCGTGCCGGTCGTCGTCGCCCGCGACGGCTCCACGACCTACCTCTACAATGAGGACAGCTCGGCCTTCGAGTTCGACGAGACCAACCTGTTCCGCACCAACAAGTCGCCGGGCTTCGACCTCTATGAAGGCGGCACCCGGGCCAATGTGGGCGGTCGCGCGACCTTCACCACGGCCGACGGCCGCGGCGGCAGCGTCCTGATCGGCCGCAGCTTCCGCACCGAGTACGACCCGCTGCTGCCGGAACGCACCGGCCTGCAGGAGAAATCGTCCGACTGGATCGTGGCGGCCACGGTCACGCCGGTGAAGGGCGTCAGCGCCTATGTCCGCACCCGCCTGGATTCGGACACCACCAAGATCAACCGCATCGAAACCGGCATGGACGCCGCCACGGCGCGCCTGCAGGGCTCGTTCCGCTACCTGAAGGACAATGTCGACTCCAACGGCGAGCGGCAGGAAAACTTCGAGACGCGGGGCCAGCTGAAGCTGACCAGCAAGTGGGCCCTGACGGCCTTCGGCCAGCTCGACCTGGTGGCCGAAACCTGGCGCCGCCGCGACCTGGGCGTCGCCTACACGGACGATTGCATCCGCATCGACATCATCTACCAACACGAAGACCGCTATAGCTCGACGGTGACGGGCCTGAAGCTCCAGCCCGACGAGTCGATCGTGGTCCGCCTAACCCTCGCCACATTGGGTGATACAGGGTACAGCGACTGATTATTCCATCGCGCCGGGGGGCGTGCGGGGGTCCGCACGCGTCCTTGTGGCGTATCGAGGCGCGACCACCGACAGGCATCTGGAAGGTCGTTGCGTCTCAACGGTTTGAAATCGAGATCGATCGGCGACGGTCGGGCTCCAGAGGAACGACACTACCCATGCGGGCTGCGCGTAGCGTGACGACTTTTGCGGCCAGCGCCGCGTCCATCCTCGCCCTGACCGTGGCGGCCATGCCGGCCCACGCGCGTCAGGCCGCGCCCACCATCGACGCCCCCGCGGCGGCCCAGCCGGAAGCCCAGGCTCGCGCCAATCCGCTGTCGGAAAGCGTGGCGGCCGTGGTCAACGACGACATCATCTCGTCGTACGACCTGATGCAGCGCATGCGCCTGCTGATGATCACCTCGGGCATGCAGCCGACCCAGGAGAACCTGCCCCAGCTGGAGCAGGAAGCCCTGCGCTCGCTGATCGACGAGCGCGTTCAGCTCCAGGAGCTGCGCCGCGTCGAGAAGGAACAGAAGATCACGATCATCTCGACCGACAAGGAAGTCGACGAGGAGATCGGCAGCATCGCCCAGGGCAACAAGATGACGGCCCAGCAGCTGCTGGACCAGCTGGCCGCCCAGGGCGTCAGCGCCGACACCTGGCGCTCCCAGATCCGCGCCGAGTCGAGCTGGCAGAACTGGATCAGCGGCCGCTACGGCTCGCGCCTGCGCATCGGCGAAGACCAGATCAAGGCCTTCCAGCGCCGCCTGGCCGAGTCGGCCAGCAAGCCGCAGTACCAGGTCAGCGAAGTGTTCATCGACGCCACCCGCGTCGGCGGTCCGGACGTGGCCCTGAACGGCGCCCGCCAGCTGGTGACCCAGATCCAGCAGGGCGCGCCCTTCCCGGCCGTGGCCCGCCAGTTCTCGGCCGCGGCGACCGCGGCCAACGGCGGCGACGCCGGCTGGGTCAGCCCCGGCGAGATGCCGGCCGAGGTCGATGCGGCCCTGGAACAGCTGCGCCCCGGCCAGCTGTCGGCCCCGATCACGGTCAAGGACGGCGTCTACATCGTCTATCTGCGCGACAAGCGCTCGGGCGCCAAGGCGACCCTGGTCGACCTGAAGCAGGTGGCCGTGGCCCTGGCCAAGGACGCCCCGGAGGCCGACGTGCAGTCGGCCACGGCGCTGCTGGCCGGCCTGAAGCCCAAGCTGACCAGCTGCCAGACCCTCGAGGCCGAAGCCGGCAAGGTGGACGGCGTCGTGGCCGGCGACCTCGGCGAAGCCGAGATCGGCGACCTGGCCCCGGCCTTCCAAGAAGCCGCCAACGCCCTCAACGTCGGCCAGATCTCGGATCCGATCCGCACCGACGCCGGCCTGCACCTGATCGCGGTGTGCGGCAAGCGCCAGTCGGGGGCCGCGGCGCCGTCGCACGACCAGATCGAGAATCGCCTGCGGGGTCAGCAACTTGCGCTGATCTCCAAACGTTACCTGCGAGACCTGCGCAACTCCGCCACCATCGAGACCCGGTGAAGACAGACACCCTGGCCCTGAGCGTCGGCGATCCCGCCGGCGTCGGGCCCGAGATCATCGCCAAGGCCTGGGCGGCCCTCCGGGAGACCGGACCCGTGTTCATGGCCGTCGGTGATCTCGAGAGCCTGGCCGCGGCCGGCGGCGGGGTGAAGGTTCGCCCCGTGACCGGTCCGGTCGAGGCCGCCAGGGTGTTCGCCGAGGCGCTGCCGGTGCTGGACCTGCCGCTGCAGTCGCCGGTGATCGCCGGACAACCCTCCAGCGCCCACGCCGCCCAGATCATCCGCTGCATCGAGACCGGCGCGGGCCTGGCCCTGTCGGGCGCGGTGGCGGGCCTGGTTACGGCCCCGATCGCTAAGGCCCCGCTGTACGAGGCCGGCTTCAAGTTTCCCGGCCATACCGAGTTCCTCGCCGAACTGACCGCGCCTGCGCCCTACGAGGGCGCGCGCGGGCCGGTGATGATGCTGACCGCCGGCGACCTGCGCGCCACCCTGGTGACGATCCACCAATCGGTGGGTTCGGTGCCGGCCGCGCTCAGCGTCGAGCGCATCGTCGAGGCCGGCCTGGTCACCGCCCAGGCCCTGAAGACCGATTTCGGCATCGCCGCGCCGCGCCTGGCGGTGGCCGCCCTCAATCCGCACGCCGGCGAAGGCGGGGCCCTGGGCCGCGAGGAGATCGACACGATCATCCCGGCGGTGGAGGCCCTGCGCGCCCGCGGCGTCGACGCCCGAGGCCCCTCGCCCGCCGACAGCCTGTTCCACCCCGACGCCCGGGCGACCTATGACGGGGTGCTGTGCATGTACCACGACCAGGCGCTGATCCCGGTGAAGATGCTCGACTTCTGGGGCGGGGTGAACGTGACCCTGGGCCTGCCGATCGTGCGCACCTCGCCCGACCACGGCACCGGCTTCGACATCGCCGGCCGCGGTATCGCCCGCCCCGACAGCCTGATCGCGGCCATTCACCTGGCCGCCCAGATCGCCGCCCGGCGTAGCGCCAGCTAGGCTTTCGCGGCGTTTCGATCTAGACGGGGACCATGACGTCCCCTTCCCTCGCCGACCTGCCGCCGCTGCGTGAAGCGCTGGAGCGCCACGGCCTGCTGGCCCGCAAGAGCTTCGGCCAGCACTTCCTGCTCGACCTCAACATCACCCGCAAGATCGCACGCCTGGCCGAGGTGGGCGAAGGCGACACGGTGATCGAGGTGGGCCCCGGCCCCGGCGGCCTGACGCGAGCCCTGCTGGAGACCGGCGCGCGGGTGATCGCCGTCGAGAAGGATAGCCGCTTCCTGCCGCTGCTGGGCGAGCTTTCCGAAGCCGCCGAGGGCCGCCTGACCCTGGTCGAGGGCGACGCCCTGCGGGCCGACATGGCCGCCCTGGCCGGCGGCCCGGCGCACATGGTCTCCAACCTTCCCTACAACGTCGGCACCCAACTGCTGATCGACTGGCTGACCGGGCCCTTCCGGCCCCTGTCGATGACCCTGATGTTCCAGAAGGAGGTCGCCGACCGCATCGCCGCCCAGGACGGCGACGACGCCTATGGGCGCCTGGCGGTGATCTCGCAGACGGTCTGCGCGGCCAAGGTGGTCATGGACCTGCCGGCCCGCGCCTTCACGCCGCCTCCCAAGGTCGCTTCGGCCGTGGTGCGGCTGGTTCCGCTGGCGCCCGCGCCGGACAAGGCGATGGTCTCGGCGCTGGAGCGGGTGACCGCCGCGGCCTTCGGCCAGCGCCGCAAGATGCTGCGCTCCAGCCTCAAGCCCCTGGGCGGCGGCGCCTTGTGCGAAGCGGCCGGGATCGATCCGGACGCCCGGGCCGAGACCATCCCCGTCGACGGGTTCCAGGACCTGGCCAGAGCCTTGCTGGCTCTGGATTCCAAGCTTTAACGCGCGTCCAGGCGGGCCAGTCGCAGACACCTGGCCCTGACGCGCTTGGGCCCTGATCGCCGCCGGCTGAAGCTGAAGCGCTTGCCAAGCGGCGCGCGCGGGGGAATCAATCTTTCCATGCAGGCCTCGCCCGAGCAGCAGCACCTGGTCCTGGTCGTCGACGACGACGAGCTGGTGACCGAATTCGTCCGGTTCCGCCTGGAGACCGAGGGCTTCGCCGTCGAAGTGGCGCACAACGCCGAGGACGCCCTGGCCGCGGCCGTGCGCCGCCCGCCGCACCTGCTGCTGCTCGATGTCGGCCTGCCGGAGATCAACGGCCTGACCCTGCTGCGCCGGCTGCGGGTGGAAAAGCGGCTCAAGGACGTGCCGGCGATCATGATCACCGCCTCGGCCGCGGGCGCCAACGTCAAGGCCGCGATGGAGGCCGGCGCCGTCGGCTACGTGCTCAAGCCGTTTTCAGCCGACGACCTGTTGCAAAGGGTGCGCGCGGCGACCAAGAACCAGTCTCGCGTCTGGTTGTGACGCAACGCGTACGGAGCCCCGCATGACGTCCCGTCCCCTGGCCCTGGTGATCGACGACGACACCCTGATGCTGGAGTTCGTGTCGGCCGCCCTGACCGACGGCGGGTTCGACGTGCGGACGGCCGAGGACGCCCAGAGCCTGCTGACCGACGTGCACGACCGCAAGCCGGCCATCGTGTTCCTGGACGTGCGGATGCCAGGCGAGACGGGGATCGAGGTGCTGCGCCGCCTGCGGGTCAGCGACTGGGGCCGCGAGGTGCCGGTGGTGATCATGACCGGCGAACGGCGCCTGGACCGCGTGGTCGAGGCGATGAGCGCCGGCGCCACCACCTACATGATGAAGCCGTTCACGCCGGCCCAGATCGTCATGCGGGCCAAGGAACTGATCCAGCCGCGCGAGAGCGGCAGCTTCCATTACTGAGGCCCTACTGGGGCTCAGCGGGGCCTCAGATATCTTCCGCCAGCAGGTCGCCGACCAGGTTGCCGATCCAGGGGTTGCGCGAGCGCTTCTGGCGTTCGGCGTGGTAGATGTGGGCCAGGTCCGCATAGGCCTTGTCGAAGTCGTCGTTGAGCACGACGTAGTCGAACTTCTCCCAGGCGGCGACCTCGTCCTTGGCGCGCGACAGGCGGCGGGCGATGACTTCCTCGTTGTCCTGGCTACGGGCGTGCAGACGGCGGCTCATCTCGGCCAGGGACGGCGGCAGGATGTAGACCAGCACGCTGTCGGGACCTGCCTGGGCGTGGACCTTCATGGCGCCCTGGAAGTCGATGTCGAACAGCACGCTCTCGCCGCCCTCCAGCGCCTCCAGGATCGGGGCCTTGGGGCTGCCGTAGTAGTTGCCGTAGACCTCGGCCCACTCGAAGAAGGCGTCCTGGGCGATCATCTCCTGGAACTTGTCCTTGGAGACAAAGTGGTAGTCGCGGCCGTCGTGTTCGCCGGGGCGCGGCTCGCGGGTAGTGGCGCTGATCGACAGGTGCAGGTCGCCGTGGTCGGCCACCAGGCGGCGGGTCAGCGAGGTCTTGCCGACGCCCGAGGGGGCCACCACCATCAGGAGGAGGCCGCGGTGCTTGCCCCCGTGCTTCTGGGCCGGGTTATTCGACATTCTGAACCTGTTCGCGAAACTGTTCGATCGTGGCCTTGAGTTCCAAGCCATGGGCGGTCAGCGCGGTCAGCGCCGACTTGCTGCAGAGGGTGTTGGCCTCGCGCATGAATTCCTGGGACAGGAAATCCAGGCGCCGGCCCAAGGCGCCGTCGCTGGACAGCAGGGTGCGGGCGGCGGCGACGTGGCCGGCCAGGCGGTCGAGCTCCTCGCGGACGTCGGCCTTGACCGCCAGGGCGGCGGCTTCCTGGACGATGCGGTCCTGAGGGGCGCTTTCGCCGAGCAGTTCGGTCATGCGGCGCTCGAAGCGCTGCTTGAGGATCGAGGGCTGGCCCTCGGCCTCGGCGGCGGCCAGGCCTGTCAGGGTCTCGATGCGATCGACGAGGCCGGCAAGCACCGGGGCGAGCGAAGCGCCCTCCTCCTGGCGCGCGGTCTTCAGGCCGTCGAGGGCCTGGGCCAGGCTGGCGGCCATGGCGGCCTCCAGGGCGGTGCGGGCCTCGGCGTCCTCGTCGTCCTCGCGGACCTCGATGACGCCGCGCAGGGCCAGCATGCCGTCGAGCGTGGGCTTGGCGACCATGCCGGTGGCGACATAGGGGCCGCCGGCCTTCAGATAGCGCTCCAGGACCTCGACATTGACCTGCGGGGCGGCCGAGGCCTCGGCCTTGCGGGCCTGGACGTTGACCGTGAGCTGGCCGCGCTGGAAGCGGGCCTGCGCGCCGTCGCGGGCGGCGCGGTCGAGGCCCTCGAAGCCCGGCGGGCCGCGAAAGCGGGTCTCGAGGTTGCGGCCGTTTACGCTGCGAGCCTCGACAGCCCAGCTCCAGTCGCCCAGAGCGCCTTCGACGCGCGAAAAACCGGTCATGCCCGACAGCGCCATACGATCAGCCTCCCGCCAGCGGCGTTGGCGCGGGGGTCGCGGCCTTGGCCTGGCGCTCGATCTTGCGCCACTGGGCCACGTTACGCTCGTGCTCTTCGTAGGTCTTGGCGAAGACGTGGCCGCCGGTGCCGTCGGCGACGAAGTAGAGCTCGTCGGTCTTGGGCGGGTTCATCACCGCCGCCAGGGCCGCGCGGCCCGGATTGGCGATCGGCGTCGGCGGCAGGCCGGGGATCTTGTAGGTGTTGTAGGGCGTGAAGGTGTCGAGCTCCGACCGGCGCAGGCCCCGGCCCAGCGGCCGGCCGCGGGTGATGCCGTAGATCACGGTCGGGTCGGTATCGAGCCGCATCCCTAGGCGCAGGCGGTTGATGAACAGGGCCGCGACGCGCGGACGCTCGCTGGCCAGGCCCGTCTCCTTCTCGACGATCGAGGCCAGGGTGACGGCCTCGTCCTTGGTCTGGAACGGCAGGCCCGCCTCGCGCTCGGCCCAGAGGGCGTTCAGCACCTTGTCGCGGTCGTCCATCATGCGCTGCAGGACGGCGGCCCGCTCCTCGCCGCGCTCGACCTGGTAGGTCTCGGGCAGGACGGCGCCTTCCGGCGGGGTCGGCACGTCGCCGACCAGCACGTCGGAGCGCTGCAGGATCTCGACGACCATGTCCGAGGTCATGCCCTCGGGAATGGTCACCTGGTGGCGCACCACCTTGCCGTCGCGGACCATGGCCAGCACGGTCGACAGCGAGGCGCCGGAGGGGAATTCATACTCGCCGGCCTTCAGCTTGCGGGCCGCGCGGGTGATCTGGGCGGCGGTCAGGAACAGCGAGGACGAGCGGATCGCCCCACCGGCTTCCAGCGCTCCTGCGATCTCGGAGACGCTGGCGCCGCGGCGCAGGACCACCGAGGTGTATTCGCCGTTCTTGGCCTTGGGGCCGGGTCCGCCATAGACGAACACCGCCCCGCCGACGACGACCAGCGCCGCGACCGCGGCGACCACCAGGCCGCCGCCGGCCATGGCGGCCAGGCGACGTCCCAGGGACGCGGTTTCCCGCTTGCGGGCGCTCGACGCCCGCTTGGGCGCCGGAGCCTTCTTCTGCGGACGCGGCGGCTTGCTCACGAGACTTGGCTCACGAGATTTTACGGAACACGACGGAGGCGTTGGTGCCGCCGAAGCCGAAGCTGTTGGACACGGCCACGTCGATCTTCTTCGGCACGGCCTTGTTGGGCGCCAGGTTCATCGGCACGTCGACGTCGGGATTGTCGAGATTGATGGTCGGCGGGCAGATCTGG
Organism: Caulobacter sp. D5; assembly: GCF_003185805.1. Taxonomy (GTDB): domain Bacteria; phylum Pseudomonadota; class Alphaproteobacteria; order Caulobacterales; family Caulobacteraceae; genus Caulobacter. The sequence goes on along the minus strand of NZ_QHJY01000145.1, from coordinate 10,928 downwards.
TCGCGGATGGCCAGGATCGAGAAGATCGACTCGATGGCGCCGGCCGCGCCGAGAAGGTGGCCGGTCATCGACTTGGTCGAGGACATCACCACGTTCTTGGCGTGATCGCCGAGGAAGCGGGCGACGGCGCCGGCTTCCAGGCCGTCGGCCATGGTCGAGGTGCCGTGGGCGTTGATGTAGTCGATGTCTGAGGGCTGGAGGCCCGCGTCCTTGACCGCCGCCGCCAGGGCCCGACCGCCGCCTTCGCCGTCCTCGGCAGGGGCGGTGATATGGTAGGCGTCGCCCGACAGGCCGTAGCCGACGACTTCGGCGTAGATCTTGGCCCCGCGCGCCTTGGCGTGCTCGTACTCTTCGAGAACCACGACGCCCGCGCCCTCGCCCATGACGAAGCCGTCACGGTCCTTGTCGTAGGGGCGCGAGGCCTTTTCCGGGGTCTCGTTGAAGGCGGTGGCCACGGCGCGGCAGGCGATGAAGCCGGCGATGCCGAGCTTGCAGACGGCCGCTTCGGCGCCGCCGGCGATCATCACGTCGGCGTCGCCGTACTTGATCAGGCGCGCGGCGTCGCCGATGGCGTGGGCGCCGGTGGCGCAGGCCGTCACCACGGCGTGGTTGGGGCCCTTGAAGCCGTACTTGATCGAGACCTGGCCCGAGATCAGGTTGATCAGGGCCGAGGAGATGAAGAACGGGCTGACGCGGCGCGGGCCCTTGGCTTCCAGCTCCAGGGCGGTGTCGGCGATCGTCGACAGGCCGCCGATGCCCGAACCCAGGATGACGCCGGTGCGCCACTTCTGCTCGTCGGTCTCGGGAACCCAGCCCGAATCCTTCACGGCTTCGTCCGCCGCGGCGATGCCGTAGAGGATGAAGTCGTCGACGCGCTTCTGGTCACGCGGGCTCATGGTCTTGTCGGGGTCGAACGAGCCCTCGACATCCGGACCGCCGCCGCCGCGACCATCGACCCGCGGCACCTCGCAGGCGACCTGACAGGCATAGTCGGTCGGGTCGAAAGCTGTGATGCGGCCCGCGCCCGATTTACCGGCCACGATGTTCTTCCAGGACACTTCGACGCCCTGGCCCAGAGGAGTCAGCAGGCCCAGCCCGGTGACGACGACTCTACGCATGGATTGCTCCCAACCTTCCGACGCACCGTTCTCGGACGATAAGGCGAACCCCTACCGGCCGGTTGCGGCGCGAATCTTGGCCACATACGAAAACCGCCGCGCGCACGATGGCAAGAGCCCGTGCTGCGCGGCGGCTGATAGTCCTGTTCGCCCGCGAGGGTACGAACCCGACGCCCTTAGGCGCCGGTCTTTTCCGTGATGAACTTCACGGCGTCGCCAACCGTCTGGATGTGCTCGGCGGCGTCGTCCGGAATTTCGATGTCGAATTCTTCTTCGAACGCCATCACCAGCTCAACGTTGTCGAGGCTGTCGGCGCCCAGGTCGTCGATGAAGCTAGCCTTCTCGGTGACCTTCTCGGGATCGGCATCCAGGTGTTCGATGACGATCTTACGCACGCGCTCGAGAATGTCGGACATTCTGTTAGTCCCTCGTTTTGAAATCTGTTTGTCCCGCGGCCGGTTTGAAAACTATTCACCGTCCGCGAGATGTCGGGTCACCGCCTATCACGTTCCTTTTCGGGTGACCAGCGGGTCAGCCGCGAAGAAGCGGGGCCATTTAAAGCCCAAGGCGGCGTTCGCCTAGATCATGGCCATGCCGCCGTTGACGTGCAAGGTCTGACCGGTGACGTAACCGCCCTGATCGCTGGCCAGGTAAACGCAGGCGGCGGCGATATCGCTCCCTTCGCCCAGCTTTCCGGCCGGAATGGTCGACAGGATGCCGGCCTTCTGGGCGTCGTTGAGGGCGTCGGTCATCGGGCTGGCGATGAAGCCGGGGGCGACGCAGTTGACGGTCACGCCGCGGCTGGCCAGCTCCTGGGCCAAGGCCTTGGAAAACCCGATCATTCCGGCCTTGGAGGCCGCGTAGTTGGTCTGGCCGGGGTTGCCGGTGACGCCGACGACCGAGGTGATGCCGATGATGCGGCCGGCGCGGCGCTTCATCATGCCCTTGGCGGCGGCGCGGGCCAGGCGGAAGTAGCCTTCCAGGTTCACCTTGATGACGGTTTCCCAGTCCTCGTCCTTCATCCGCACGATCAGGCCGTCGCGGGTGATGCCGGCGTTGGCGATGACGATGTCGAGCGGGGCGCCGGCGGCTTCCTCGGCCTTGGCGACCAGGCCGTCGACCTGTTCGGCGTCCGACAGATTCGCCACGACGAACGAGGCGCGCTCGCCCAGCTCGTTCTTCAGCTCGGTCAGGGCCGATTCGCGGGTGCCCGAGAGCACGACGTGGGCGCCCTGGCCGTGCAGGGCCCGGGCGATGGCGCCGCCGATGCCGCCGGTCGCGCCGGTGACGAGGGCGGTCTTGCCGGTGAGGTCGAACATTTTTCGTTCTCCGTTTCGGAGGGATTGAGAGTGAAAACCCCGTCCTTCGACAAGCTCAGGATGAGGTTTTCAAACGGATCGCCGCACCAGTCGTCCTCATCCTGAGCTTGTCGAAGGATAAGGACGTGGCAAGGCGGAAGATCAGAGCGACTTGCTCAGAGCGATTGGGCGAAGGCTTCGAGGTCGGCCGGGGTGTTCAGCGGCGTGGCCTCGGCGTCCGGGGCGATGCGCTTGGCCATGCCCGACAGCACCTTGCCGGCGCCGGCCTCGGCGAAGCGGGTGACGCCGCCCTCGCCGGCCAGCCAGGTCATGCTTTCGCGCCAGCGGACGCGGCCGGTGACCTGCTCGACCAGCAGCTTGCGGATGACGTCGGGGTCGTGGACCGGCGAGGCGGTGACGTTGGCCAGCAGCGGGGCCTTCGGCGCCAGGATGATGGTCGCGGCCAGGGCGGCGGCCATCTCGTCGGCGGCCGGCTGCATCAGCGGGCAGTGGAACGGCGCCGAGACGTTCAGCGGAATGGCGCGGGCGCCCAGTTCCTTGGCCTTCTCGATGGCCCGGTCGACGGCGGCCTTGGCGCCGGAAATCACGACGTTGCCGTTGTTGTTGTCGTTGGCGACGACGCAGACGCCGACTTCCGAGCCGGCGGCGGCGGCGGCTTCAGCCAAAGCCAGGTCGGTCTTGGGACCGATAAGCGAGGCCATGGCGCCCTCGCCCACCGGCACGGCGCGCTGCATGGCCTGGCCGCGCAGCTTCAGCAGGCGGGCGGTGTCCGACAGGCTGATGGCGCCAGCGGCGGCCAGGGCCGAATATTCGCCGAGGCTGTGGCCGGCCACGAAGGCGGCGCGCTCGATGCCGATCCCGAACTCCTTCTCCAGGGTGCGGGTCACGGCCAGGCTGACGGCCATCAGGGCCGGCTGGGCGTTCTCGGTCAGGGTGAGATCACCCTCGGGACCTTCGCGCATCAGCTGGGAGAGCTTCTGGCCCAGGGCGTCGTCGACTTCCTGGAACACTTCGCGGGCGGACGCGAAGGCCTCCGCCAGCTCGACGCCCATGCCGACCGATTGGCTGCCCTGCCCCGGGAAAATGAAGGCGATGCTCATGGCGGCCCGCTCCTCTGTAATTCAATGTCTTGGGGGCGGAGGGTTAGGGGAAACACAAGGCCTGGGCAAGCCGGACCGATGTTTTGCCTGTGCTTGCTTTCCGCAGGGGCACGTCCACATTGCTCGCCGTTCCGTATCTGAAACGCCACGCCCTCCCCCGACCTATCGGAGTCGCCAAGATGAAACGCCTCGCCCTCGCCGCTTCCCTGGCCGCGTTCAGCCTGCTGGCCGCCGCCCCCGCCCTGGCGGCGCTGAAGCCCGGCGACAAGGCTCCCGACTTCACCGCCCCTGCCGCCCTGGCCGGCAAGGACTTCGAGTTCAAGCTCAGCAAGGCCCTGAAGAAGGGTCCGGTGGTGCTGTACTTCTTCCCGGCCGCCTACACCTCGGGCTGCACCGCCGAGGCTCACGAGTTCGCCGAGGCCACGCCCGAGTTCGAGAAGCTGGGCGCGACCGTCATCGGCGTCACCGGCGGCAATGTCGACCGGATCAAGGACTTCTCGAAGGAGCACTGCCGCGACAAGTTCGCGGTGGCGGCCGCTAACCCGGCCCTTATCAAGGACTACGACGTCAAGCTGCCGCTGAAGGACAACATGTCCAACCGCACCTCCTATGTCATCGCCCCCGATGGCAAGGTGCTGCTGGCCTACAGCGACTTCAACTTCCAGGGCCACGTGACCAAGACCATGGAAGCGGTGAAGGCCTACAAGAAGAAGTAGGGGCGAAGCCGGGGCCGCCTCACGAGAGGCGGCCCCCTCCCCGTCTAGAACTTCACCTTCACCCCGGCGCTCCACATCGCCGGTTCGTCGGCCAGGCGGTAGACGATCAGGCCGGGGATGAAGACCGCGCCCGAGACGTAGTCCTTGGCGTCGAGGACGTTGCGCCCCTGCACGAACACCCGCCAGGCGGCCGAGGGCGATTCCCAGGCGACGCCGGCGTTGACGCGATCGACCGCGCCGATGCGGCCGGCCTGCGCATTGGTGGCCTCGGCGTAGCGCGGGCCGCGGTGGCTGTAGTCGGCCGAGACGATGATCGCCCCGCCCTTCAGCATCTCCGGCTCGATGCGCCAGGTTCCGCCGACCTGGGCCTGGACCTTGGAGACCAGCGGCAGGGTCTTGGCGCCGGCCTGGGCGGCGGCAGTGGAGGCGTCGAGCTTCTCGTACTCGGCGTCGGTCAGGGCCAGCGAGGCGAAGAGGTCCAGCCCCTTCACCGGCGTGGCGGCGGCCTCGAGCTCCAGGCCGGCGATGCGGGCCTCGGCGGCGTTCTGGGTGAGGATCGAGCCGTTGCTGATGACGTTCTGCTGCAGGTCCTTCAGCTGTTCGACATAGGCGGCGAGGTTGAGGCGGGCGCGATGCTCGAAGGCCTCGATCTTGGCGCCGGCCTCGTAGGACCAGACGGTCTCGGGGTCGTAGGCCTTGGTGAAGATCGACGGCTCGGCGATCGACAGGGCCACGAACCCGCCGGCGCGGTAGCCCCGCGCGATCGTGCCGTAGACCATGACGTCGTCGCTGACGTCGTACTGAAGATTGAACTTCGGGGTCCAGACTTTCCACTCGCCTTCGTTGGAGCGGCTGGTCAGGCTGGCGGGATAGGCGGCCAGGCCGTTCTGGATCGTGCCGGCGATGGTCTTTTCGTCCTTGGTCCAGCGCAGGCCGGCCGAGCCCTTCAGGCGATCGGTGAAGCGCCATTCCAGCTGGCCGTAGGCGGCGACGCTTTCCGAGGTGGCGTGGATGGTCGTCGGCAGCAGCGGCACGGCGTAGGATCCGTAGATGCCCGCGCCGATGGTGTCGGACAGCACCTGGCCGCCGGTCTCCTTGAACCAGAACAGGCCGCCGATCCATTGCAGGCGGCCGTCGAAGGACTCGCCCAGGGCCTGGAACTCCTGGCTGGACTGCTCCTGCTCGGTCTGGCTGCCGCGCAGGAAGCCGGCGACGAGGCCGGCGCCGGCCACCAGGCCGCCCGAGAAGTCGAGCGTCCAGCGGTCGTCGAGGCGCTGGTAGGCGGTGATCGACTTCAGCTGCACCGCGCCCAGGTCGTAGCCGAGGTGAAGGGCCAGACTCTTCTGCTCGGTCTTGGTGTCGGTGTTCAGCGGCGAGCGGGTCGAGCCGAAGTCGCCGCCGGCCAGGGGCTTCAGCGTGACCGGATCCAGCGGCGAGAAGTGCTGGCCGTCGGTGTCGGTGCGGGCGTAGGCGGCCGAAACTGTGGCGCTGAACGGGCCGGTGTCGATCAGGCCCAGCGCCAGGCGCACCCCGGCGTCGCGGCGGGCGCCGACCTTCTTCTTGAGGGCGGTGTTCTGCTGCCAGCCGTCGCGTTCGGAGAACAGGGCCGAGACCGTGGCGCCGACATGGTCGGTGATCGCCCCGCCGGCGCTGGCCTTGTAGCGCTGCAGGCCGTAGTCGCCCCACGAGGCCTCCAGCGCGCCGCCGGCCGCGTCGCCGGGCTGGCGGGTGACGTATTTCAGAGCGCCGGTCATCGAGTTGCGGCCGTAGAGCGTGCCCTGCGGCCCGCGCAGCACCTCCACCCGCGTGACGTCGGCCAGGTCGAGGTTCGCGACCGACAGGCGGGCCTGGTAGACGTCGTCGACATAGATGCCGACGGGCGGTTCGGAGGTGATCATGCCGCCGGTCTGGTCCAGCGCGCCGCGCAGGGCGACCTGGATCGTCGAGGGCGAGGCGCTGATCTGCGAGACGTAGAGGCTGGGCACCGCCGCGCCCAGGGTCTCGACCTTGGTGATCTGCAGCTGGTCCAGCGCCTTGGCCCCGAAGGCGCTGACGGCGACGGGCGCGTCCTGCAGCTTCTGCTCGCGCCGCTGGGCGGTGACGACCAGGTCCTCGACCGCGGTCGGGGTTTCCTGGGCCAAGGCCGGCGTGACGCCGACCATGATGGCGCTGACGGCCGCCGCGCCGCATAGAACCGATTTTCGCATTTCCGCTCCCCCTCTGGTGGAGCGTTCAGGAGGGAAAGGCGCGAGCCTGCGCGCAAACCCGCCCTGCGCGGCGCCCGATGGTCGGACAGCGGCGCGGGTCGGCGGCGGCGGATTGTCAGGAAAGCGGCGCGGCTGCGCCAGAGGCTACCAGTTGGCCTTGACCAGCTTGACCATGAAGCGGCCGTCCTGGACGCGCTCGTCCTCGGCGCGGACGCTGACCGAGAACTCGGCCGGAATGTCGAACGGGCGGATCAGGCTGAAGTCGACGCCCTCGTCGCCCATGGTGCCGCCGCCGAAGCCGATGGCGACGACCTGGCGGCCGTCCAGCGTCAGGGCCGAGCGCAGGTTGGCGCGGGCCAGCGGGATGGCCGCCGGGACGATCATCGAGCGCGTGGCGTTCATGTCGACCGACAGGCTGACATAGTTCGACTTGGGCAGGTCGCCGAAGCCGAACAGGCGCGACATCGACGAGCGGAAGCCGGCCTCGCGCTTGTTGAGCGAGGCGCCCAGGGCCATGGCGTGCGGGCTGGGCCCCTGCTCGGCCTTGGCCGTCAGGTTCAGGTTCACGTCGTAGGTGGGCTGCTCGATATTGCCCGCCACCTTGGCCGTGAAGTCGACGCGCTCGGCGTCGGTCGACAAGTCCATCGGCAGGGCGGCCGAATAGCCCGTGAAGCGGCCGTCGTTGGACGACACCGACAGGTCGGGCTTCTTGAGCAGGGTCTGGGCGAGCGTCGGGGCGGCCGACATCATGAGCGCAAAAGCGCCGCCGACGATCAGGCTCTTGAGGATGCTGCCCCGCATGCCTCTTCCCTAGCCACCGAAGGTGTTAACGGCAAGCTGACTTCCGCGACGAAAGCCTGTTTCGAGGTCGAAATCGACACGAAGGTTTCGGAAGGACACAGACCCGCGCCGCCGCGCACGCATTTCGGGCGCCATAGTATAAGGCCTCCATTGGGCCTCCACCGGGCCTGGACCCGATCCTCGCCTTGCCTCCTGGCCCTGTTTCCTGTAATAGCGCGCGCTCTCACGGAAGGCGGTCTTGCGCGAACCCTTCATTGGGCCGGGATTTTCCCGCTCGTCGCACAGGATCCATCGTGGCCGTCGGACTTCCGTCGCCGACCACGCCGCCTTCCTCAACGGAAGAAGGAAAACATGTCGTTCTACGAACACGTGGTCATCGCGCGGCAGGACATCTCGCCGCAACAGGCCGAAGCTCTCAACGAGCAAATCAAGACCCTGATCGAAGAAGGTGGTGGTCACATCGCCAAGATCGAATACTGGGGTCTGCGTAACCTCACCTATCGCATCAAGAAGAACCGCAAGGGCCACTACTCCCTGCTCGCCATCGACGCCCCGGCGCCGGCGGTGAAGGAACTGGAGCGCCAGCTGTCGATCAACGAAGACGTGCTGCGTTTCCTGACCATCCGCGTGGAAGAGCTGGACCTGGAACTGTCGCCGGTTCTGGCCCGTCGCGACCGTGAGCGCAGCGATCGCCCCGAGCGTTCGGACCGCCCTGAGCGTTCCGAGCGTCCGCGCGAAGACTTCGCCCCGCAAGCGTAAGGGAGAAATAGATCATGACCGATACGACTGCTCCCGAAGCCGCGGCTCCGGCCGCCGCCGCCGGCGGCGCCCGCCGCCCGTTCTTCCGTCGCCGCAAGGTTTGCCCGTTCTCGGGCGCCAACGCGCCGAAGATCGACTACAAGGACGTGAAGCTGCTGCAGCGTTACGTTTCCGAACGCGGCAAGATCGTGCCGTCGCGCATCACCGCGGTGTCGGCCAAGAAGCAACGCGAACTGGCCAAGGCCATCAAGCGCGCCCGCTTCCTGGCTCTGCTCCCCTACGTCGTGAAGTAAGGGAGACGCCACGATGAAAGTGATCCTGCTCGAACGAGTCGAAGGCAAGGGCGTCCTGGGCGACGTGGTGACGGTGAAGGACGGCTACGCCCGTAACTTCCTGCTGCCGCGCCAGAAGGCTCTCCGCGCCAACTCGAACAACCTGAAGGCTTTCGAAGCGCAACGCGCCGAGATCGAAGCCCGCAACGTCCGCAACCGCGAAGCCGCCGGCAAGTCCGGTGAAACGCTGGACGGCACGCAGTACGTCCTGATCCGTCAAGCTGGCGAAAGCGGCCAGCTGTACGGTTCGGTCGCGGGCCGCGACGTCGCCGACGCCATCAAGGCCGAAGGCGGCAAGGTCGACCGCTCGATGATCGTGCTGGACAAGCCGATCAAGACGCTGGGCGTCCACGAAGTGAAGGTGAAGCTGCACGCCGATGTGACCGTCACGGTCACCCTCAACATCGCGCGCAGCCAAGACGAAGCCGATCGCCAAGCGCGCGGCGAAAACGTCATCGCCTCGCAATTCGAAGAAGATCGCGCTGCCGACGCCGAAGCCGCCCAGGACATGCTGGAAGGTGGCGCCGGTTCGCACGAAGGCGACCACTACGAAGCCTGATCCTTCAGGTCATTCGCAGACTGATGAAAACGGCGCGGAGCAATCCGCGCCGTTTTTTTCTGCGCCGATAGCTAGAATTGCTCAGATTGTAAGCTGCGCCCCAGTCAACCAAGTTCGTACCCGTCTAGCCACCTGTCGGATACAAGAGCCGCATCCATGCGACCCCGCCCGACAGAGTTCGAGAGGGGTTATCTCATGCGTTCCAAACTGCTTCTGCTCGCCGCCGCGTCGGCGTCCGCCCTGGCCTTCTCGGCCCACGCCCAGACCGCGCCCGACGACCAGACCACGGTCGAGGAACTGGTCGTCACCGGCACCCGCACCGCCGGCCGCTCGCGCCTCGACACGGTCTCGCCGGTCGACGTGGTCGACAGCAAGGCCCTGACCCGCCAGGGCTCGACCGAACTAGCCCAGGCGCTGTCGACCCTGGCGCCGTCGCTGAACTTCCCGCGCCCGTCGGCCGTGGACGGCACCGACTCGGTGCGTCCGGCCACCCTGCGGGGCCTCGCCCCCGACCAGACCCTGGTGCTGCTGAACGGCAAGCGCGGCCACGCCGCCGCCCTGGTCAACATCAACGGCGCGGTCGGCCGCGGCTCGGCCGCCTTCGACCTCAACACCATTCCGACCGCCGCCCTCGACCGCGTCGAGATCCTGCGTGAAGGCGCCGCCGCCCAGTACGGCTCGGACGCCATCGCCGGGGTCGTCAACCTGCGCCTGCGCGAAGCCCGCACCGGCGGCGGCGCCACGGCCAGCTACGGCCTCTACGACACCGAGGTGAAGACCGCCCGCGACACCGACGGCCGCAAGGCCCACGACGGCGTCACCTACACCGCCTCGATCTGGCAGGGCTTCACCCTGCCCAACGACGGCTTTTTGACGCTCACCGGCGACTGGTCCAAGCGCAACCCGACCAACCGCAGCGACGTCTCGTCGGCCTTCAGCCCCGGCGTCGTGACCGGCCGCTACGGCGACGCCGAGGTCGAGAGCAAGTCGATCTTCGCCAACGCCGGCCTGCCGCTGAACGAGACCTGGAGCCTCTACGGCTGGGCCGGCTACCAGAAGCGCGAGGGCGAGAGCGCGGCCTTCCCGCGCCTGGCCAACAACGCCAACAACATCGCCTCGATCTATCCGAACGGCTTCCTGCCGAAGATCACCACCGACATCGACGACTACAACTTCGCCTTCGGGACCAAGGGCGAACTGGGCGCCTACACGATCGACGCCAGCGTCACCTACGGCGAGAACGACATCGACTATGGCGTCAAGGACAGCCTGAACGCCTCGTACGGCCCGACCTCGCCGACCTCGTTCTACGCCGGCTCGATGAAGTACCGGCAGACGGTGGCCTCGCTGGACATCACCCGTCCGCTGGAGATCGCCGCCTTCGCCCAGCCCTCGACCCTGGCGTTCGGCGCGGAGTACCGCAAGGAAGGCTATGAGATCGTGGCCGGCGAGACGGCCTCGTGGGCCAACGGCGGCTACAACAACCTGGCCGCCGGCGCGCAGGGCTTCCCGGGCTTCCGTCCGAGCAACGAGGTCGACGTCACCCGCGACAACTACAGCCTCTACATCGACCTCGACAGCCAGATCACCGACAAGCTGGACATCGACGTCGCCGCCCGCTTCGAGGACTATTCCGACTTCGGCTCGACCACGACCGGCAAGATCGCCGCGCGCTACGACTTCACCGACAGCTTCGCCCTGCGCGGCGCGGTGTCGACCGGCTTCCGCGCCCCGGCCCTGCAGCAGCAGTACTTCACCGCCACCTCGACCAACATCATCAGCGGCGTGGCGACCGAAGTCGGCACCTTCCCGGCCACCAGCGCCGTGTCGCAGGTGCTGGGCGCCAAGGCCCTGGAGCCTGAAGAGAGCACCAACTACTCGCTGGGCCTGGTCTACCGCCGCGGCCCGCTGGAAGTGACGGTCGACGCCTACCAGATCGACATCGACAACCGCATCGTGCTCTCGGAGAACATCCAGGGCAGCGCCACCGGCACGGCGACCCAGCAGGCGATCTACA
>NZ_QHJY01000144.1 GCF_003185805.1 Caulobacter sp. D5 | reverse complement strand
CCCTCTCCCCTTGCGGGAGAGGGTGGCCCCGCGGAGCGGGGTCGGGTGAGGGGTCTCTCAAAAATCAGACGCCGCGACAGCCGATCGGCCGTCGCGGCGTTTTTCGTTTGTGCGACCCCTCATCCGTCGGCCGGAGTTTATCCTCGGGCCGGCTTCTCCGGACCCGGGGGGCGCCACCTTCTCCCGCAGGGGGAGAAGGACGCTGCAGCGCTTGCAAACCATCGTTCTCCGGCGTCCTCTGCCCACGCCACCGGGAGGACCGCCATGGACGACGCCGCGACCCTGACCTCCGCCGCCCTTCTCGCCCGCGCCAATCCGGTGCGGATCCCCAACGAAAGCGCCGAATACCGCGCCGCCCGCACGGCCCTGCTGGCCGAGGAGATCGAGCTGCGCCGCCATATCGAGCGGGTCGCCGCCCAGCGCCGGGCGCTGCCGCCGGGCGGGCCGGTGACCGGCGACTACCGGTTCCAGGGCGAGGAGGGCGAGGTCGACTTCGCCGGCCTGTTCCGCGACAAGCCGACCCTGGCCGTCTACTCCTACATGTTCGGCCCGCAGCGCGAGCGGCCCTGCCCGATGTGCACCAACCTGCTGGGCGCGTGGGAGGGCAACGCCGCCGACATCGACCAGCAGCTGTCGCTGGCGGTCGTGGCCCGATCGCCGCTCGACAAGCTGCTGGCCTGGAAGCGCGAGCGCGGCTGGAAGAACCTGCGGCTCTACACCGACCTGACCGGCGACTATTCGCGCGACTATTTCGGCGTGCTGCCCGACGGCTCGGAGATCCCGGCCTTCAACGTCTTTTCCCGTCGCGACGGGACGATCCGCCACTTCTGGTCGGGCGAGATGGCGGGCGAGACCGCCGATCCGGGCCAGGATCCGCGCGGCGCGCCCGATCCCGCGCCGCTGTGGATGGTGCTCGACAGCACGCCGGAGGGCCGGCCGCCGGAGTGGTATCCGAAGCTGGATTACTGAGGCTGCCCTAGGCGGATACGAACCCCTCGACATTCTCCGTCTTCACCGGCTCTTCCAGCACCTTGCCCACGGCCACCTTGCGCAGCCGCACGTCGCGGACCGGCAGGTCCTTCTCGCCCTTGATGCGGCAGATCGAGCCGGCCTCTTCGACCCGGACGTCGCTCACCCTCAGCCCTTCGATCGCCGTCAGCCGCCGTTCGTAGGTCGGGACCAGGGTGCGCCACTGGTAGAGGACGTCGGTGTCGACCGCGAGCACGCTGCCGGCGATCTTCGTGGCGCTGACATTGGTCATGTGGATGTTGCGGACGAAGCCGCCGCGCCGCTCGTTGGTCTTGACGAACATCAGGTTGGCGATCGGCACGGCCCAGCCGTCTTCACCCCTGCCGTCGCCCGTGAAGTGGCAGTTGTCGACGAAGACGTTCTCGATCCCGGCCGAAAGCTCGCTGCCGACCGCCAGCAGCTGGTGGCCGTTGCGGATCTGGCAGTCGCGCATGACGACGTTGCGGGTGGGAACGCCCAGGCGCCAGGCGTCCTGGTCGCGGCCCGACTTCACCGACACCGCGTCGTCGCCCTGGTCGAACACGCAGTCCTCGATCAGCACGTTCTGGCTCATCTCCGGATCGACGCCGTCGTTGTTGTGGCCGTGGGCGCGGATCTTCACCCGACGGATGACGACGTCGGTGCAGAGGAAGGGGTGGATCACCCAGAACGGGCTGTCCTCGATGCTGACGTCCTCGACCAGCACGTGGCGGCAGCGGTTGAACTGGATGAACTGCGGGCGAAGGTTGGCCTCGCCGGCCGCCATCTGGCGCTCGCTCACCGGCTCGCCCCTGGCGGCCTTGTGGTAGAGCGCGACCAGGGCGTCCATGTGCGGCTTGGGCCGCGCGTACCAGACCTTCCAGACGTCGAGCTTCGCCTTCAGCTTGCCGGGGCCGGTGATCGCCACGTTCTCGCAGTCGAAGGCGTAGACCAGCGGCGAGTAGTTCCAGCACTCCAGCCCCTCCCAGGTGGTCTGGACGGCGGGCAGGTAGTCGGCGGGCTTTTCGGAGAACAGCAGGGTGGCGCCCTTGGCCAGGTGCAGGGCGACGTTGCTCTTCAGGTGCACCTTGCCGGTCGGCCAGGTTCCCTCCGGGATCACCACCACGCCTGCGTCGGCGGCGTTGGCGGCGGTGATCGCCGCGGCTATGGCGGCGCTGGTTTTTCCTTGGTCGCCCTGGTCGGCGCCGAAGTCGGTGATGAGGAAGCGCTTGGCGCCGGAGAAGTCAGGCACGCCGATGCTCGGCATGTCGAACGGCGCGGTCGGGCGGACGAGCTTGTGCGGGAAGGGCTTGGCGAGGGCCTGGCCTGGGATCAGCGGCGCGGCGAGCCCGGCCGCCAGCGCCGTCCGTCGGGTCGGAAGGTGGATGCCCATGCCGCGTCTCCCAGAGCCGGGCGTCGAGCGGGCCCGTGTCAGGGCATTGCTCGCATGATGGGATGTGAAGTCAATATTTGAGATTTCCGAACCCTCTCCCCGAAGGGGGAGGTGTCACCGAAGGCGACGGAGGGGGAGGTGGTCTGTGAGCCGGCAACCGGCCTAAACGTCTGCGGAAACTTCCCCCTCCGGCCCTCTGGGCCACCTCCCCCTTCAGGGGGAGGGTCTTGATCACACCAGCCGCTCCAGCCCCGCCCGGGCCGCCTTCAGGAACACGCTCGGCAGCGCCGACAGCCCCTCGTGCGGGGTCCAGACGAAGTCGCCGGCGACGTCGGCTTCGGTGACCAGCACGCGCAGGGTCAGCGAGAAGTGGGTGAAGACGTGCTCCACCGCCCCCAGATCCCGCCAGGGCGCCAGGATCGGCGCGACGCGGATCGCCTCATCATCTGACCACGGACGATCTCGCCAGTCGGAGGTCGGCAGGCCCAGCATGCCGCCCAGCAAACCTTTGTCCGGCCGCCGTACAAGGGCCGTTTCGCCCCGGCGGCTGACCACATAGGCCACGCCGTGGCGGCGGGGGCGGTCGGCCTTCTTGGTCTTGCGCGGATAGGTCTCGGGCGCGCCGCCGGCCCTGGCCGCGCAGAAGGTCTCGACCGGGCAGCGATCGCAAAGCGGGGCCTTGGGCTTGCAGATCGTGGCGCCCAGATCCATCAGGGCCTGGGCCCAGTCGCCGGGGCGCTCGTCGGTGACCAGCAGGCCGGCCAGCCGCTTCAGTTCGGGCTTGGCGTCGGGCACGGGGGCCTCGACCGCGAACAGCCGCGCCATCACCCGCTCGACATTGCCGTCGACGACATTGGCCTTGCGGTCGAAGGCGATGGCCGCCACGGCCGCGGCGGTGTAGGCGCCCACCCCCGGCAGGGCCAGCAGGCCTTCCTCGGTGTCGGGAAAGACGCCGCCGTGGTCGCGGGCGACCGCGCGGGCGCAGGCCAGCAGGTTGCGGGCGCGGGCGTAGTAGCCAAGGCCCGCCCAGGCCCCCATCAGCGCGCCATCCTCCTCGGCCGCCAGGGCCTCGACGGTGGGCCAGCGCTGGGTGAAGGCCAGGAAATAGGGCGTGGCGTGCGGCACGGTGGTCTGCTGCAGCATCACCTCCGACAGCCAGACGCGGTAGGGATCGCTGCGCAGGCCCACGCGTCCGGCGGCGGGGCCGGTTCGCCAGGGCAGGACGCGGGCCTCGCGGTCGTACCAGGCCAGAAGTGCGGAGCGGATCGCGGCGACGTCGGTCATTGTCGCCTCCTATCGCAAATCCGCGCGCGCGAGGGGAGAGGGGGCGTGCTAGGCTTTCGCGCATGTACCGCCGCACGCTGCCCACGGCCGACGAAGCGCTGAAGATCCTGTCGCGCCGCCGCACCCGGCCGCCGATGCGCGTGCCGCCGCCGGCCGGCAAAAGCCTGGCCCCGCTGATCCGCGAGCTGGACAAGAAGTACGGCCAGGGTCCGGGCGCGTTGCAGGCCCGCTGGAAGGAGATCGTCGGCGACACCCTGGCCCGCCGCACCGAGCCCGTCCGCATCATCAAGAGCCGCACCGGCGAGGGCGGCACGCTGGAATTGCGGGTCGACGGTCCCGTGGCCTCGCTGATCCAGCACCAGGCCCCGCAGATCACCCAGCGTCTCGACCTGCTGCTGGGCAAGGGCGCGGTCACCCGCCTGCGGATCGTGCAGGGACCGGTGCGCGTCGCCGGGACTGCCGCCAGCGCCCCGCCGCGTCCCCGCCGTCGCCCGCCGCTCGACGCCGCCCAGGAGCGCGACCTGGCCAACAGCCTGGCCGACCAGCCGGAGGGGCCGTTGAAAGAGGCGTTGCTGAAGCTTGGTCGAGGCGTGTTGCGCAACGAAAGTTGACAACCTGCGCGGGTTCGCGCTGATGCGGGCCAAGCCTCAAGCGCGCCATTTTCATGCCGATAAAGAATCGCGCTTAACTCTACTATTCACGTTCGAGGAAGACCCGACCATGCGCTCGCCCCTTCGCCGGATCCTGCTGGCCGCAGCCCTCGTCGCCGGCGTCGCCGGCCTTTCCGCCTGCAACAAGTCGGGCGGCGCCGTCACGGCCGACGACATGAGCCTGGGCAACCCGAACGCCAAGGTCACCGTCATCGAGTACGCCTCGGCCAGTTGCGTGCACTGCGCCCGCTGGAACGAGGAGGTCTTCCCGGCCTTCAAGCAGAAGTACATCGACACCGGCAAGGTGAACTACGTCTACCGCGAGTTCCTGACCGCCCCGCCGCAGGTGGCCGCCGCCTCGTTCCTGCTGGCCCGCTGCGCCGGCAAGGACAAGTATTTCTCGGTCCTGGACTCGGTCTACCGCTCGCAGGAAGAGATGTTCACCACCGGCCAGTATCGCGACGTGCTGCTGCGCATCGCCCAGTCGGCCGGCCTGGATGAAGCCAAGTTCGACGCCTGCGTCAGCGACGAGAAAGCCCTGAAGGCGCTCAACGACCGCATCGAGCGCTACTCCAAGGAAACCGACATCAAGGGCACCCCGACCTTCGTCATCAACGGCAAGAAGCTGAACGAAGAAGGCGGCGAGGCCCCGCTGGCCCAGCTGGACGCCGCCATCGCCGCGGCGAGCAAGTAAGCATGACCCTGGACCGGCGCGCGCTGATCGTTTCAGGCATGGCCGTTGCGGCCATGCCCGGCCTGGCGCGCGCCGCCCAGATGCCGCCCCTGCCCGGCGACCACGTCATGGGCTCGGCCAAGGCCAAGGTGCAGATCGTCGAGTACGCCTCGATGAGCTGCAGTCACTGCGCCCACACCGCGCTCGAGATCATGCCGGCGATCAAGAAGCGCTACATCGACACGGGCAAGGCCCGGCTGGTGTTCCGCGAATTCCTGACCCCGCCGGCCGACCTGGCCGGCGCGGGCTTCCTGCTGGCCAACCGCGTGCCGCCGGCCCGCTATTTCGAGGCGGTCGAGGCGATCTTCGCGGCCCAGCACGACATGTTCCAGACCGGCGACTACTGGGGCGGGCTGCTGGGCGTGGCCAAGCGGTTCGGCCTGACCGAGGCGCAGCTGGAGGCGACCCTCAACGACAAGGCCGCGCTCGCCGCGCTGAACGCCCGCGTCGAGGCGGCCGCCAAGCGCGGGATCAACTCCACGCCCACCTTCTACATCAACGGCGAGGAATTCGTCGGCGAGCTGACGGTGGAAGACCTGGCCAAGGCCGTCGACAAGGCCCTGAAGGGCTAGCGGGCGGGCGCGGCCGTGCAGTTCCAGCGTCTGCGCCTTTCCGGCTTCAAGTCCTTCGTCGAGCCGACGGAGTTCAGGATCGAGCCTGGCCTGACGGGCATCGTCGGGCCCAACGGCTGCGGCAAGTCCAACCTGCTGGAAGCCCTGCGCTGGGTGATGGGCGCCAACTCCGCCAAGGCCATGCGGGCTGGCGGCATGGACGACGTCATCTTCGCCGGCTCGGGCAATCGGCCGCCGCGCAACCACGCCGACGTCACCCTGACCATCGACAACGCCGACCGCACCGCCCCGGCCGCCTTCAACGACGATCCGGTGCTGGAGGTCGTGCGCCGCATCGACCGCGGGGCCGGCTCGACCTACCGCATCAACGGCCGCGAGGTGCGCGCCCGCGACGTCCAGCTGCTGTTCGCCGACGCCTCGACCGGCGCCAACTCGCCGGCCCTGGTGCGCCAGGGCCAGATCAGCGAGCTGATCGGCGCCAAGCCGCAGAACCGCCGCCGCATCCTGGAAGAGGCGGCCGGGGTCTCGGGGCTGCACACCCGTCGCCACGAGGCCGAGCTGCGGCTGCGGGCGGCCGAGACCAATCTCTCGCGCCTGGAAGACGTGGCCCGCGAGCTCGAGACGGCGCTGAACCGCCTCAAGCGCGAAGCCCGCCAGGCCGAGAAGTACCGCCGCCTGTCGGCCGAGATCCGCGCCGTGCAGGGCGCCGTGCTGTTCGCCCGCTGGACCGAGGCCCGCGACACCCTGGAGCGCACCCAGTCCGAGGCCACCCAGGCGGTCCGCGACGTCGAGGACACCGCCCGCGCCGCCGCCGCCGGTCAGGGCGCGATCGTCGAGGCCGAAACCGCCATGCCGCCGCTGCGCGAGGAGGCGACGATCGCCCAGGCCGTGCTGGGCCAGCTGGCGATCCAGAAGGACCGGGCCGAGCGCGACGCCGCCGCGGCCGCCGCCGAGTTCCAGCGCCTGTCGGCCGATCTGGCCCGCATCGACGAAGACCGCACCCGCGAGGAGCAGGCGGCCGAAGACGCCGGCCGCAGCCTGGCCCGCATCGAGCCGGAACTGGCCGAGGTGCGCGCCCTGATTTCCGCCGCGCCCGAGCGCGGTCCCGAACTGGAAGCCGCCGCCAAGGCCGCCGAGGCCGCTCGTGCCGAGGCTGACGGCGCCGTCGAGCGCCTGGCCGCCCAGACCGCCGCCGAAGAGGCCCGCGCCCGCGCCGCCGCCCAGCGCCTGGCCGAGGCCG
>NZ_QHJY01000143.1 GCF_003185805.1 Caulobacter sp. D5 | reverse complement strand
TAGCGAAGCTTACAGCCCGGTTCCGGGGAAGGCAGATGCCGAAGGGGGTGAAGGGCGGAAAAGGCCCGCGCGCCCCGGCCTGAGGCACAACGATCGCGCGGGGCGTCGAGGCTTCGTCGAAACGGTATTCAAACTCACAGCTCCGGGCGAGGCCCGGACGCCCCGCGCCCTCTTCCATCAACTCGTAGCGAAAGCGCGAGGACGAAGCGCCGTGCTTGCCCCCTCCGGCCCTCCGGGCCACCTCCCCCAGAGGGGGAGGATCTTGACGCCTCGGATGCTCCCCCTCTGGGGGAGCTGTCGCGGAGCGACTGAGGGGGCCGCGCGTCCGCGCAGCGCCCAAAGAAAAAGGCGGCGGGTCCTTTCGAACCCGCCGCCCCGGTTTTCAACCTAGGTCCTGGTCTAAGCCGTCAGGCCTAGAACTTGGCCTTGATCGCCACGTAGAAGCGGCGGCCGAGCACGTCGTAGGTCGACGGATCGGTGTTGGCCTGGACGTAGGAGGTGAAGGTCGGCGGATCCTTGTCGGCCAGGTTGGTGACGCCGCCCCGGATGGAGTAGGTGTCCGTCACGCGCCAGGTGCCGTTCAGGTCGAAGTAGTTGACCGCCTTGATCTTCTGGGTGGCCACCGCGGCGTCGGTCATTTCGCCGATGTAGCGCCAGCGGACGCCCAGATCCACCGGACCGATGGCGTAGGTCAGGGTGGTGGCGTGCTTCCACTCGGGGTGGGCCACGGCGACCGAGCTGATCGAGGTGTTGCCGATCGTGCCCTTCAGCTCTTCGAACTCCTCGCCCGGCAGGCTCTGGATCTTGAAGGTGTTGAGCCAGGTGCCGACCACGTTCAGCTTGATCGAACCGTACTTGTCGTCGAGGCCGACGGCGCCGAGGCCGAAGCCCCAGTCGACCTGGAAGTCCACGCCCGAGGTCTTGAACTCGGCCAGGTTCAGGTTCGTCAGCGTCATCGTGTCGATTTCGCCGGTCGAGGTGTTACGCGTGAACAGGCTGCAGTAGTACGAGGCGTTGGCGTCGCCGTTGTAGCACTTCTCCAGCACGGTCGAGGCGTCGATGGTGCCGATCGCGTCCTTGATGTCGATCGAGTAGAAATCGACCGACAGCGACAGCTTTTCGAACAGCGGGCTCTCCAGGCGCGGGGTCCAGACGGTCCCGATGCTGAAGGTGTTGCTGGTCTCTTCCTGCAGGTCCGGATTGCCGCCGCTCAGCGCGTTGATCTGGCCGTTGGCGTAGGTGTAGCTGTCGATGATCGCCGACGGCACGCCCTGCGCCAGGCACTGGGTGCGGACGCTGGCGGCGTTGGAGCCGGTGCGGGCCGAGCTGTCGATCGCGCAGGGATCCTCGTCGATCGCCGGGTAGCCCTGGTTCTGCGGCGAGTACAGTTCGCCGATCGACGGGGCCCGGACGGCGCGCTGGTAGCCGCCGCGCAGACGGAAGCCGTCGAAGACCTCCCAGTCGCCGTCGATCTTGTAGGCGCCGACGCTGCCGACCGTCTCGTAGTCCGACAGGCGGTAGCCGAGCGACAGGTTCAGTTCCTTGACGAAGGGCAGGTCCTTCAGGACCGGCACCAGGGCTTCGCCGTACAGTTCATAGACGTCGGTCGAGGCGTTGATGGCGTCGGCGGCGTTGAAGCCCACGACGTCGCCGGTCGAGAGCAGGCTGTCGGGCACGTACTGGAAGCTGTCGAACTTGTAGTCGACGCCCACGGCGGCGCGGACTTCACCGGCCGGCAGGTTGAACAGGCCGCCCTGGACGTTGAACTCGACGACGCGTTGGTCGGCGGCGGTCCAGTTCTTGGTCGTGCGCGAGATGTAGCTGCGGCACGAGTCGGTCAGGGCGTTGTTGCCGAAGGGGTCATAGCCGCCGGTGCAGATGCTGGCGCCGCCGTCGGCCGCGTCGAGCAGGGTCTGGACCGCCGAGTGGCTGACGTTGCCCGACTGGATCTCGTTCTGCTCCGAGCGGCCGAACGAGGCGTAGGCGTCGTACGTCCAGTCCTTGAAGCCGGTCTCGCCGCGAACGCCGCCGGCGATCTGGAAGACGTTGAAGGTCGTCTGCGAGATACGGGCGCCGACGTCGGTGAAGCGCTTGCGCAGCAGGAAGTCGGCGGTCGGGTCCGCGCGGCTGGCCAGGATGGTCGACAGGTCGGCCGGGATGAACGGGTTGGTCACCGGCACGGTGAAGCCGGTGGAGCTGGCGGCCGGCGACGGGGCCAGCTGGGTGCGCGAGTCGTAGTGGGTGAAGGCGAACGAGCCGTAGAACTCGGCGTGTTCGTTCACTTCGTACTCGGCGGCGCTGTAGACCGAATAGCGGGTCAGCGGCAGCTGCATCAGGTTCAGCGCGCCGGTGTTGTAGGTGCCGTTCACCGGGATCGTCGAATAGTCGATCGCGGTCGAGCCGGTGTAGTTGACGCCGTTGTAGAACAGCGTGCCGTCGTTGTTGAAGCCGAGGTTGGCGCTGTTCTTCACGGTGCCGGTGGCGATGCCGTACTTGGCGAACACGGCGTCGATGGCGGCCTGGGTCGGCAGGTTGGTGCCGGTGGCGTCGTAGCGGCCGTACGGGGTGGTCGACGAGGCGCCCGAGATCTTGGCGAAGTCGCGAGCGGAGTTGAACACTTCGCCGCGCTGGGTGTAGCCGACCGACAGGACGGCGTGGCCGCGGTCATCGGCGAACTTGCCGCCGGCGGCGAAGGCCAGCGAGCTTTCCTTGCCGTCGCCGCGTTCGGTCTCGCCGTATTGGGAGTCGAACATCAGGCCGGTGAAGTTCTTGTTGAGCTTGAAGTTGACCACGCCCGACAGCGAGTCCGAACCGTAGGTCGCCGAGGCGCCGCCGGTGATCACCTCGATGTTCTGGATCAGGGTCTGCGGGATGATGTTGATGTCGACCGTGCCGTCCGAGTTGGACGGAACCACGCGGTGGCCGTCGAGCAGCACCATCGTGCGCTGGCTTCCCAGGCCGCGCAGGTCGATGTTGGCCTGGCCGCCGTTCGACGGGTTGTTCGAGGTCGACGAC
>NZ_QHJY01000142.1 GCF_003185805.1 Caulobacter sp. D5 | reverse complement strand
CGCGCCGGCGTTGGCGGCGCGGTCGCGGGCCCGTTCCAGGGCGCGGAAGGCCGAGGCCAGCTTGCCCGACAGGTTGTCGCCGCCCAGGGCGTCCTGGGCCGAGGCGATGTCGGCCAGGGCCTTCTCGGCCGAGCCCAGCAGGGCCCGCTCCTCGGCCAGGGCCGTCTCCTCGCCGTCGCGCGGGTCGAGGCGGTCGAGTTCCGACAGGCGGAGGGTCAGTTCCTCGGTCTCGGCCGCGGCGCGGTCGGACAGGGCTTTCAGCTCGGCGGCGGCCTCGCGGGCGGCGCGCCAGCCGCTCCAGGCCGAGGACACGGCCCCGACGCTGACCTGGCCGTAGACGTCCAGCAGGGTGCGGTGGGTGCGCGGATCGAGCAGGCCGACGGTCTCGTGCTGGCCGTGCACCTCGAGCAGCAGCGCCCCGAGATCCTTGAGCACGCCGACGCTGGTGGCCTGGTCGTTGACGAAGGCGCGCGAACGGCCGTCGGGCGACAACTGGCGACGCAGGACCAGGTCCTCGTCGCGGGCGTAGTCCAGGCCCTTGTCGTCGAGATAGGCGAAGGCGGGATGGTCGGGGGCCAGGGCGAAGATGGCCGTGGCGCTGGCGTGGCCGGCGGCTCCACGACGCACCAGGCCGGCGTCGGCGCGGGCCCCGGTGGCCAGGCCCAGGGCGTCGAGGATGATCGACTTGCCGGCCCCGGTCTCGCCGGTCAACGCGGTCAGGCCCGGCCCGATGGCCAGGTCGAGGCTCTCGATGAGCACCACGTCGCGGATGGAGAGACCGATCAGCATGGTCGCGAGGATCGCCGGGAATCGCAGTTTTTCAAAGGGGGATGGACAGCCCTTTGAGAACAAAAGAAAAACGGGCCGTTTTGCAACGGCCCGCCTGTCTGATGTCTCTTCTGATGTCTCTGCTTACATCCCGAGGACGCCCATCAGGCCGCCCTTTTTCTTCTTCTCGCCCGGAGGCGCGAGGGTCGCGTCCTTGTCGCGGGTCAGGACGCGTTCGAGCAGGTTGCGCTTGTTGCCGGCCTTCAGCGGCTCGACGGCGGGCTTCAGGCCCGCATCGTTCAGCAGCTTGTAGGCGTCGGCGTACCAGCGGTCGCCCGGGAAGTTGTAGCCCAGCACCGCGCCGTTGCGCTTGGCCTCGTCGTTGAGGCCCAGGGTCAGATAGGCCTCGACCAGGCGGTAGAGAGCTTCCGGCGTGTGCGAAGTGGTCTGGTGGCGGTCGACGACGGTCTTGAAGCGGCCGATGGCGGCCAGGGTCTTGCCGTCGCGCAGGTACCAGCGGCCGATGGCCATTTCCTTGCCGGCCAGCTGGTCGTTGACCATGTCGATCTTCAGGCGGGCGTCCTGGGCGTATTCGCTGTTGGGATAGCGCTGGACGACGTCGCGCAGGGCGGCGAGCGCCTGCTCGGTGGCGGCCTGGTCGCGGTTCACGTCGACGATCTGCTCGAAGTAGCAGACGGCCTTCAGATAGAAGGCGTACGAGGCCGACGGATTGCCCGGGTACAGCGAGATGAAGCGGTCGGCGTCGCCGATCGCTTCGGAATACTGGTTGCCCATGTAGTGGGCGTAGCCGGTCATCAGGATCGAGCGACGCGACCATTCCGAATAGGGGTGCTGGCGCTCCACTTCGCGGAAGTAATCGACGGCTTCGTTCCAGCTGCCGCGGTCCAGGCGGCTGGAGCCGGTGGAGTACAGCAGTTCGACCGGACGCTCCTCATAGACGAGGGTCGGCTTCTTAGGCTTGCCGGCGCAGGCGGTCACCGACAAGGCGGCGAGCACGGCCATGATGGAAACGGCCGAACGTCCCGAGATTTTGCGAAGCACGGACTCTCTCACCCTAGAAGCATTAGCGCGCCCCCGCGCCGAACCCAGGCTTCTACACCACGTCGATGCGGGCGCAAATGAAAGCCGAAGCGGCGGGAGCGTTCCCCCGATTGATCAGACCGCTTCGGCGAGCTCCGGCGCATAGGCGCGCCAGCGCCAAGCGCGCGGTTGCTCCATCAACGCACGAACCGCGGCGTTATTGAGGCCGTGTCCGGCCAGGATTCCTTCGAACCTGCCAAGGATCGGAGCGCCGATGACATAAAGGTCGCCGACAGCGTCCAGGGCCTTGTGGCGCACGAACTCGTCCGAGCGGCGCAGGCCTTCGGGATTGAGCACGCGGTCGCCGTCGATGACCACGGCGTTCTCCATCGAACCGCCACGGGCCAGACCGATGTCGCGCAGGGCCTCGACCTCGCGCAGGAAGCCGAAGGTGCGGCAGTTCGACAGTTCCTTGCGGAAGCTGTGCTCGTCGATGACCAGATCGACGCGCTGGCGGCCGATGGCCTTGCTGGCGAAGGCGATCTCGAAGGCCACTTCGAAGGATTCGGCCGGAGAAAGGGTGGCGCGCTTGTCGCCCTCGATCACCTCGATCGGCGACAGGATCTCGATGTAGCGGCGCGCGGCTTCCTGCCGGCGGCGACCGGCGCGGTCGAGAATCTGCACGAAGGGCTCGGACGAGCCATCCATGATCGGCACTTCGGGGCCGTCGAGTTCGACGACGCAGTTGTCGACCGACAGGGCGGCCAGGGCCGCCATCAGGTGCTCGATGGTCGAGACGCGGACGTCGACGGGGTTGGCGATGACGGTGCCCAGCTGGGTCTGCACCACGGCGTCGCCGCGAACCGGCACGCGGTTGTCGCGGTCCTGGACGTCGGTGCGCACGAAGACGATCCCACTGTCAGGGGCGGCGGGGCGCACGGCGACGCGCACGTGCGCGCCCGTGTGCAGGCCGATCCCTGCGAAGATCACCGGTCCTGCGACCGTGTGCTGATGATAAGGCGAAACCGACACGAGAAACCTTTGATCTATTTTGGGAGCGGCTCTGGCGGCCGCCTATTCGTCCCCATTTACCGTCTACGAGCTTCGCCGCGCCGCAGCAACGCAAGTCCTGTTTCTGATTGTTACCTACCCAAGGCCTTGTGGGATAAGGCGTTTTCGCCATTTCGACGCCCCATTTCCGCCTTGCTCGCGAACGGCGCCGCAGCATGCTCCGGGCACGACGGAAACCTTTGCCCTCGCCCCTGGCATCGGACGCAAGGCGCCGCTAGGCTCCGCGCGTTTTCTGGCATCAGAGCCGTCTGGACCACGACTTCCATGACCAAGACCTTGCGCATCGCCGCCTCCGCCCTCGCCCTTTCGCTCGCCGCCTTCGCGGTAGCCCCGACCGCCCTGGCGGAAGGCCGAGGCTTCACCGCCAAGGACATGGTCACGCTCGAGCGGGTCAGCGAGCCCAAGGTGTCGCCGGACGGCCGCCAGGTGATCTACCTGGTGCGCAGCATGGACCTCCCGGCCAACAAGGCCTCGTTCTCGCTGTGGGTCGCCGACCTGAAGGCCAGGATCGCCCCGCGCCGCCTGGCGGTGTCGGACGGCGGCGTCTCCAGCGCCCGCTGGTCGGCCGACGGCAAGAGCATCTACTTCCTGTCGGGCCGCGCCGGTTCGGACCAGGTGTTCCGCACCGACGCATCGGGTGACACCGCCGTTCAGGTGACCAAGGCCCCGTTCGACGTCGGCGCCTTCAAGGTGTCGGCCGACGGCAAGACCGTGGTGGTCAGCCAGGCCGTCTTCCCCGACTGCCCCACCCTGGCCTGCACCCAGGAGCGCCTGGACGCCCGCAAGGCCCAGAAGACGACCGGCGTCGTCTACGACAAGCTGTTCATCCGCCACTGGGATACGTGGAACGACGGCACGAAGAACCACCTCTACGCCTACACGCTGGACGCCTCGGGCGTGGCGGCGGGCGAGCCCGTGGCCCTGATGGCCGGCTTCGACGGCGACGCGCCGACCAAGCCCTTCGGCGGCGACGAGGACTTCACCATCAGCCCCGACGGCAAGACCGTGGTGTTCTCGGCCAAGGTCGCCGGCCGCGACGAGCCCTGGCAGACCAATTACGACCTGTGGTCGGTTCCGGTCGACGGCTCGGCCAAGCCTGCCAACCTGACCGAGGACAACAAGGCCTGGGACGCCCAGCCGACCTTCTCGCCGGACGGCAAGACGGAAGCGTGGCTGGCCATGAAGCGTCCGGGCTTCGAGGCCGACCGCTTCGGGATCATGGTGCGCGAGAACGGCAAGGTGCGTGAAGTCGCCCCGGCCTGGGACCGCTCGGCCCAGTCGATCACCTTCAGCGCCGACGGCAAGACCATCTACACGACCGCCGAGGACGTGGGTCAGACCAAGCTGTTCGCCATCGACGTCAAGACCGGCAAGGCTGCGGCCCTGACCGGCGAGGGCCATGTCAGCGCGTTCAGCGTCGCCGGCGGCCAGACCGTCATCGCCCAGGACAACCTGAAGACCCCAGGCCAGCTCTACGCCCTCCTCCCGAAGGGCAAGGGCGAGCCGATCAAGCTGACCGGCCTCAACGCCGACAAGCTGGACGGCGTGGCCATGGGCGACGCCGAGCAGTTCAGCTTCAAGGGCTGGAACGACGAGACCGTGCACGGCTATCTGGTGAAGCCCGCCAACTTCGATCCGTCGAAGAAGTATCCGGTGGCCTTCCTGATCCACGGCGGCCCGCAAGGCTCGTTCGGCAACCTCTTCCACTACCGCTGGAACGCCCAGACCTACGCCGGCGCCGGCTACGCCGTGGTGATGATCGATTTCCACGGCTCGACCGGCTACGGCCAGGGCTTCACCGACGCCATCAGCCAGCACTGGGGCGACCGCCCGCTGGAAGACCTGCAGAAGGGCTGGGCCTTCGCGACCCAGAAGTATTCCTTCCTCGACCAGGACCGCGCCTGCGCCCTGGGCGGCTCGTACGGCGGCTTCATGATCAACTGGATCGCCAGCCAGTGGAAGCAGCCCTGGAAGTGCCTGGTGAACCACGACGGCATCTTCGACAGCCGCTTCATGGGCTATTCGACCGAAGAGCTGTGGTTCAGCGAGTGGGAGAACGGCGGAACGCCGTGGGAGCCCAACACCACCTATTCGAAGTTCAACCCGGCCGACCACGTGGCCGAGTGGAGCGTGCCGACCCTGGTCGTCCAGGGCCAGAACGACTTCCGCGTGCCGCTGGAAGAAGGCATCGCCACCTTCACGGCCCTGCAGCGCAAGGGCGTGCCCAGCAAGCTGCTGTACTTCCCCAACGAGAACCACTGGGTGCTGAAGGCCCAGAACTCGGTCCAGTGGCACGACGAGGTGCTGGGCTGGCTGAACGAATGGACGGGGAAGTAACAGAAAACGCGCCCTTCCCCCTTGATGGGGGAAGGGAGCTTGAAATCAGATCCGGCCCGTCGCGACCGACCAGGTCAGGCGGGCCTTTTTTTCGAGTTCGCTAAGGTCGCGTCCCCTCGCCTGCTCACCGGCCAGGGCGACGACGGCGACGGCCGGGAAGGCCGCGATCGGCAGGGCCTTGAGCTCGGTGCGGGCGGCGGTCTTCTGACCGGCCACCAGGGCCTGGAGGTCGGCGGCGGTCCACTTGAACGGCAGGCGCGAGCGGCCGGCCAGTTTCAGCCGCCACAGGCCCGCCAGGCCGTAGGCGCGGGCCGCGGCGCGCACGGACGCCGGATCGGCGGCGGGATCGAGGCGCTGGGCGACAAGACCCGCCAGGGCGCCGGCGGTGGCGTCGAGATAGGCCAGCACCCCGGCCTCGTCGACGAAGGGCGCTTCCTCCAGGTCGGCGAGGCGAGCCTCCGCCATTCGCGCCAGGGCCAGCGGATCGACGCCCGAAGCGGCCAGGGCCTCGACGGCGGGATGCTTGCGCGGCGGCTGGCCGGCGGCCAGCTCCTCCATCGCCTCGCGCCACCAGGTCAGGCGGATCTCGCCCATCAGGGCGTTGGTGACGCCGCCGGCCACCCGCGCCAGTTCGTAGTTGAAGGCCAGCAGGGCCACGACGTCGGCCCGCGCCGCCAGGTCGGCGACGAAGCGGCTGGCGAGCCAGCGATCCGGGTCCATGCGGCGGACCAGGTCGTCGAGGCCGGAATCGTAGGGGTTGTCGGGGGCTGCGGACATGGCGCGGCTTATGCCCCCGTAAGACCCAAAGAAAAAGGCCCGCCGGTCGGGCGGGCCTTGATCCGAGCCGTCGGGCCGATCAGCCGAACAGCGTCTGGTACATCGTCATCGTCACCAGCATCGGGATGCTGAGCAGGGTGTTGATGCGCGAGAACAGCATGGCGAGCTTGGCCGCCTTGGCCTTGGTCTCGTCGTCGGCCGGCACCAGGCCAAGGGCGCGCTTCTGGTTCGGCCAGATCACGCCCCAGACGTTCACGAACATGATCGTCGCCAGCCACATGCCCATGCCGATGAAGGTGAAGCCCATGTCGACGCCGCGCTGGTAGCCGTGCCAGGCGCCCAGGGTCATGGCTTCCATCAGGTAGCCGCGGCTGAAGGCCACGACCATGCCCATCAGCCAGGTGGCCAGGGCCGCCCAGCGGAACCAGAACAGGGCCTCGGGCGCGATGTACTTGGTCACCGCCGGCTTCAGCTCGGCCGGGATGCTCGGCATCACCCGGATCTGCACGAAGTTGAAGTAGTAGAGCAGCCCGATCCACAGGATGCCGAACAGCACGTGCAGCCAGCGGAACACCGCCTGCCAGTAGGCGCCGTGGAAGCCGCTGGGGCTATGCCCGAAGCCGAACACCATGATCAGGGCCAGCACGAAGCTGACGATGATGGTGCTGCGGAAATTGGTGAGGATCCCGGACAATTCAGCCCCCTGAAGCCGTTGCGTGGCGGCCAGGATAGGGAGAGTCGGGAAAATGATCCTCCCCCTGAAGGGGGAGGTGTCGGCAAAGCCGACGGAGGGGGATGTGGTTGGAGAAGTCGAAGGGACCGGAGAGGAAGCAGGAACTTCTCCCTCCGGGCCACCTCCCCCTTTCAGGGGGAGGATCAGGGGTCTAAACCGCGATCAGCGCCGCGGCGAGGCGGCGGCCTTCGCTGGCCAGGACGTTGTAGGTGCGAGCGGCGGCCTCGGTGCTCATGAACTCGAGACCCAGGCCCGCGGCCTTCAGGGCGTCGCGCACCGGGCGCGGCGGCAGGGCGTTGGCGAGACCCACGCCCAGCAGCACGAACTCCACCGCCCCGCCCGCGGCGTAGACCGGGGCGAAAGCTTCGGGCGTGAGGTCGGCCAGCGACGTCGCGCCCCAGTCCAGCGGCTGATCGTCGATGATCAGCAGCGAACCGGGACGCCAGACGCCGGAGACCCGGAAGCCGCCGCCGCCCCAGGCGTCGATCGACGGGGGCTGGCGAGGGGTAAGCGGTTGGCTTCCAGAGGGGCTCACGGGCGGCTGGCCGCGCCGAGCTTGATCGGCTTGGCTTCCTCGTCGCCGCGCTTCAGGCCCCAGACCAGGATGATCGGCAGGGCGATGTAGATCGACGAATAGGTGCCGATGATGATGCCGAACACCATGGTGAAGACCAGCGGGAACAGCACCGGGCCGCCGAAGATCATCGTGCCGCCCAGCGCCAGCAGCGCCGTCGAGCCGGTGATGATCGTCCGCGACAGACGCTCGTTCTCCGACAGGTCGATGATCTCGCGCAGCGGCGTCGACTTGTACTTGCGCAGGTTTTCCTTGAGGCGGTCGAAGGTGATGACCTTTTCGTTCATCGAGTAGCCGATGACCGTCAGAAGGGCCGCGACCGAGGTCATCGAGAACTCGATCTGCATCACCGACAGCACGCCCAGGGTCAGGATGATGTCGTGGAACACGGCCACGACGGCGCCGACGCCGAACTGCCACTGGAAGCGGAACCAGATGTAGCCGAGCATCAGCAGCAGGGCGATGCCCAGCGCCTTGAAGCCGCCCATCAACAGCTCGCCCGAGACCTTGGCGCCGATGACGGTCGGCGCCGGCATGGTCATGCCGGGGAACTTGGCGATGATCTCGCTCTTGATGCGGTTGGCCTCGACCTGGGCGTTGCCGCCCTCGGTCGGCAGGAACCGGACCATCGCCGAGTTCGGCGCGCCGAAGCCCTGGACCTGCACGTCGTGCGCGCCGGTGGACTTGGCGACGGCGCGCAGCTTGTCCAGGTCGATGGGCGCGGTCGCGGGCGTACGGGCTTCAAGGGCGACGCCGCCCTTGAAGTCGATGCCCAGGTTCAGGCCCTGGGTGAAGAACGACACGCCCGAGCCGAGGATCAGGACGAGCGAGATAACCGCGGCGACGGGCGCCCAGCGCACGAAGCGGTAGTGGGTCGAGCGCGGGATCAGGCGGATGAGGGGCCAAGCAGCCATGAGCTTTGATCCTTACGCGATCGGCAGCTTCTTCGGCTTGGTGGCCTTGAACCACCAACCGATGAGCACTTGAGTGATGATGATGGCGGTGAACAGCGAGGTGAACACGCCGATGGCCAGGGTCCAGGCGAAGCCCTTCACCGGACCCGAGCCGAAGCTGAACATGATGCCGGCCGAGATCAGGCTGGTGATGTTGGCGTCGAGGATCGACACCAGCGCCAGCCGGTAGCCGGTGTCGGCGGCCGACATCGGCGATCGTCCCGCGGCCGCCTCGTCGCGCATGCGCTCGTAGATCAGCACGTTGGCGTCGACGGCGACGGCCAGCGTCAGGATCAGGCCGGCGATGCCCGGGAAGGTCAGGGTCGCCTGGGTGAACGACATGATGCCGACGATCAGCAGCACGTTGGCCACCAGGGCCAGGGCCGCGAACACGCCGAACAGGCCGTAGGCCAGGATGATGAAGACGAACATCGCCGCCGCGCCGATGGCCAGCGAGATGGCGCCGGCCTTGACCGCGTCCGCGCCCAGTTCG
Source organism: Caulobacter sp. D5 (assembly GCF_003185805.1). Lineage (GTDB taxonomy): Bacteria > Pseudomonadota > Alphaproteobacteria > Caulobacterales > Caulobacteraceae > Caulobacter. Next base: position 5,989 of record NZ_QHJY01000142.1, on the reverse strand, counting down.
GCGCCGACGGTGCGTTGCTCTTCGATGTTCAGCTGGGCCGGCAGGGCGCCCGAACGCAGCAGCAGCGACAGTTCCGCGGCGCTTTCGACCGTGAAGTTGCCGGTGATCTGGCCCGAGCCGCCGATGATCGGCGTCTGGATGGTCGGCGCCGAGAGCACCTTGTTGTCGAGAACGATGGCGAAACGCTTGCCGATGTTGCGCGAAGTGGCGTCGCCGAACTTGCGCGAACCCGAGCCGTTGAAGCGGAACGACACCACCGGGCGACCGCTCTGGCCGTCGAAGGCCTGCTGGGCGTCGACCAGTTCCTCGCCCGAGACCACGGCGCGCTTCTTCAGGGCGTAGGCCGGCGCGTAGCCGTCGGAGCTGGGCACCATCACCACGCCGGGCGGCATGCGGCCCGAAGCCATTTCTTCCTGGGTGACCGACTCGTCGACCATCTGGAAGGTCAGCTTGGCGGTCTTGCCGATCACGGCCTTCAGACGCTCCGGATCGCTTTCGCCGGCGGCCTGGATGACGATCCGGTCAGCGCCCTGGCGGGTGATCGTCGGTTCCTTGGTGCCCAGGCTATCGATCCGGCGACGGATGGTCTCGATCGACTGCTCGACGGCCTTGGCGGCGTCGGCCTTGGCGGCCTCCGGCGCGAACGCCAGCTCGATGCGCTGGTCGGCCTTGGTCGAGACGATCACGTCCTTGGTCAGCGTGCCCTGCAGCGGGCTGCCGAGCTTGCTCAGCTCGGTCACCGCAGCGGCCACCTTCGAGCCGTCGTCGATCCGCACCGAGATGACGCCGCCCGCTTCACCCAGGCCGTTGAAGCTGATTCCGGCCGTGCGCAGAGTGGTGCGCACGTCTTCGACCAGGTTGCCCAGGCGCTCCTTGCGCAGGGCGGCGGTGTCGACCTCGTACAGAAGGTACGACCCGCCCTGAAGGTCGAGGCCAAGGTTCAGCTTCTGCTTGGGAACCCATCCCGGCAGGGCGTCTAGCGTCTTCTGCGGCAGCAGGTTCGGCAGGGTGAAGACGATGCCGAAGATCACCGACAAGGTGACGATGGCGATCTTCCAGCGGGATAGGCTCAGCATGGACTACGGGGCTCTCGACGACGCCGGGGCGCCAGGGCGGGCTAGTTGGACCTGATCTTACTCAGTTCTTCGGATCGTTGGCCGGAGCGGGATCGCCCTTGGCCGTGACTTCGGTGATCATGCCCTTGCGCACCTTGACGGTGACGCCCTGGGCGATCTCGACGCCGACTTCCTTTTCCTCGACGCGCACGATCTTGCCGAGCACGCCGCTCGACAGCACGACGTTGTCGCCGCGCTTCAGGTTGTTGATCGTGGCCTGATGTTCCTTCTGACGCTTTTGCTGCGGGCGCAGGATCATGAAGTAGAAAAACACGATCAGGATCACAGGCAGGCCAAAAGCCTGGATCAACGCGTTCGGATCGCTCGGCATAACGTCTCCAAGAATTTCAAGCGGCAGGGGACGTCTGAAATAGGGCCCCCGCCAAGTCGGCGGAAGCTATGCGTTCACCCTCCCTTTTGCAATGAGGGCCCTTTTGCAATGCCGCCCCTTTTGCAATGAGAGCGCGAGGGGGTAAGGAGCGTGGCCATGACCGAAGCCGCCCTGCCCCTGCTCGCCCGCATCGCCGACGCCCTGGAGCGCCTGGCCCCGCCAGCCACCATCGCGCCGGACTTCTCGGGCGCGCGCCTGTTCCGCCACGAGCCGGTGTCGGGCGCCTTCCTGCCCGCGCCCGACTACGCGATGGATATCGAGCTTTTGGTGGGAATCGAGCGCCAGAAGGACCGCTTCATCCAGAACCTGCGCCGCTTCGCCACCGGCCTGCCCTGCAACCACGTGCTGCTGTGGGGCGTGCGCGGCACGGGCAAGAGCTCGCTGACCAAGTCTGCCTTCATGGCCCTGACCGCCGAATATCCGGACCTGAAGCTGGTCGAGGTCGATCGCGACGAGGTCGCCGCCCTGCCCCCGCTGTTCGACGCCCTGCGCGTGCGGAGCGAGCGCTTCGTGGTGCTGTGCGACGACCTGTCGTTCGAGGACGGCGCGGCGGCGGCCAAGGCCCTGAAATCGGCGCTGGAAGGCGGCGTGGCCGGTCCGCCGGAGAATGTTCTGTTCGTCTCGACCTCCAACCGTCGCCACCTGATGCCGCGCGACCACGCCGAGAGCCAGGGCGCCATTGCCTCGGCCGAGAACGCCGAGGAGGAGATGAGCGTCTCCGACCGCTTCGGCCTGTGGATCGGCTTCCCGCCCATGGATCAGCCGACCTACCTGGCGGCGATCAACACCTACGCCGAGCGCTTCGGCCTGAAGGTCGAGAACCTGGAGCGCCGGGCCCTGCAGTGGTCGCAGCTGCGCGGCGCCCGTTCGGGCCGCGTGGCCTGGCAGTTCGTGCGCGACCTGGCCGGCGAACTGGGCGTACATTTGCCCGCATAAGAAAAACACCGGGGGGAGGCGCGGCCATGGCCAAGCCGTGGTTCAGGGTCAAGCGGTTCGGCTATGGCGCGGGATTGCCTTGCGCCTGGCAGGGCTGGGTCGTTCTGGCCGTCCACCTGGCCTTGCTGGTCGCCGCCTCCGCGCTCCTGGCGGGCCGCCCTCTTCCGCTGTCGATCGTGGTGATCACGTCCACCCTGGGCGTGGTCTGGATCGCCTGGAAGACCAGCGACGCGCCCTGGCGCTGGAGGGATGGCGGAGAGGACTGAGGCGGCCTCTCCACCTCCGCCGTCAGTTCTTCTTGGCGTCCTTCACCGCGCCTTCCAGGTCGCCCGAGCGCACGCCGCCCACCACCTTGTCCTTCTTGCCTTCCTTCTTGAGTTCCTTGTCGCCGGTGATCGTACCGACGGCGGACTCGACCTTGCCGGTGGTCTTCTGGGTCTTGCCGGCGTCCTTGTCGCAGGCGGAAAGGCCCAGCAGGGCGACGGTGGCGATAGCGGCGAGGGAAAGCGGACGGGTCAGGTTCATGCGGTGAAGCTCCATCTGTGGAAGCTCAACGCGCCTTGTCGCGCTTTGGTTCGCCCTGCCTAGAGCCTCAGGCCGGCTCGACGACCGGCGGGGTCTTCTTCTCGGTCAGGGCCACCAGGGCCACGCCCAGCATGGTCGCGCCGCCGCCGATGACCAGCTGCGGCGACAGGTCGTCGCCCATGAACAGCACCCCGATCGTGCACGAGACCAGCGGCGTCAGCAGGAAATAGGGCGTCACCCGGCCCGCCTCGCGCCGCTGCACCAGCCAGAACAGCAGGGCGCTGGCTCCGATGGTCGAGACCACGCCGGCGAACACCACGCAGGCCCAGGCGATCGGCGGCGCGGCCTGGACGCGCGGGATCACGTCCGGCTCGAAGGCGAAGGACAGGGCGATCAGCGCCGGCGCGGCGACCAGGGCCGTCATGCCCTGCACCTTCAGCGGCTTCACGCCCGGGGTCTTGCGCACCAGCACCGTGGCCACCGCCCAGATCGCGGCGGCGATCACGCCCAGCACGATGGCCGGCAGGTCGGCCGCGCCGTGGGGGTCCAGGCTCATCCAAGCCACGCCCGCGAAGGCGACGGCCAGCCCGGCGACGGCCGGCATGCGCATGGTCTCGCCCAGCATGCGCCAGGCGAACAGGGCCGTGAACGGGATCCACAGCTGGGTCGCCACCACCAGCGGGCTCAGCGATTTCGCCATGCCGAACGCCAGATAGATGATCCCGAAGTGGATCGGCCCCGACAGCAGCACGATCGCCAGCAGCCGCTTCCAGTCGGGAAACGGCGGCCGCACGAACGGGAACAGAAAGGCCAGGGCCAGCGCGAAGCGCAGGCCGCCCACCATCATCGGCGGCAGGGCGGCGGTCGCCACCTTGGCCGCGGCGTTGTTCAGCCCCCAGGTCATGATGATCGCCAGGATCGCGAGACGCTCGAGCGTCGTCAGGGGGCCGGTGGAGGCGGACATGGGGCCGCTTGGATCAGACCCCGCCGGTTCCTTCAACCCCGCCGGCGATTACGACCTCGCGAATGGCCGACAGCAGGATGTCGAGATCCGCGTCCGGCGTGGTGAAGGCCGGCGTCAGATAGACCACCTTGCCCATCGGCCGGATCCAGGCGCCCTTCTCCGCGAAGGCCTGGCACAGCGCGCCGACGGCCACGGGCGAGACGAACTCCACCACGCCGATCGCCCCCAGCACCCGCACGTCGACGACGCCCGGCGCGCTGCGGCAAGGTTCCAGCCCGGCCTTCAGCGCGGCCGAGATCCGCGCCACCTCGGCCTTCCAGTTTCCCGCCTCGAACAGATCGAGCGAGGCGTTGGCGGCGGCGCAGGCCAGCGCATTGCCCATGTAGGTCGGGCCGTGCATCAGGGCCGCGCCGGCGTCGTCGGACCAGAAGGCCTCGAACACCTTGCGCGAGGCCACGGCCGCCGACAGCGGCAGGGTTCCGCCCGTGAGGGCCTTGGACAGGGTGACGATGTCCGGCTCGATCCCGGCCGCCTGCATGGCGAAAAGCTCGCCCGTGCGACCAAAGCCGGTGAAGATCTCGTCGAAGATCAGCAGCACGTCGTGCTTGTCGGCCAGGCGGCGCAGGCGGCGCAGCACTTCGGGATCGTGGAACAGCATGCCGCCGGCGCCCTGCACCAGGGGCTCGGTCAGCATGGCGGCGATCTCCCCGCCCCTTTCCGCCAGCAGCGCATCGAGCGCGGCTTCGGACGCGTCGTCCAGCGGCAGGTCGGCGATCACCTGACTCGGCATCACGCCCGAGAACAGGCTGTGCATCCCCTCCTCCGGGTCGCAGACCGTCATCGTCGCCAGGGTGTCGCCGTGATAGCCGCCCCGGAACGACAGGAAGCGCGTGCGCCCACGCTCGCCGCGATTGATGTGGAACTGCAGCGCCATCTTCATGGCGATCTCGACCGAGACCGAGCCGGACTCGGCGAAGAACACGTAATCCAGATCACCCGGCAGGATCGCCGCCAGCCGCGCGGCCAGGCGATAGGCGGGCTCATGGGCCAGGCCGCCGAACATCACGTGCGGCATGGCCTCCAACTGCTCGCGCACGGCGGCGGCGATATGGGGGTGGTTGTAGCCGTGCACGGCCGTCCACCAACTGGCGATGCCGTCGACCAGTTCGCGCCCGTCGGCCAGAACCAGTCGCGAGCCTTGCGTGCGCACCACCGGAAGCGGCGCCGGGGCCGTCTTCATCTGGCAGTAGGGCCGCCAGACGTGCTTGGCGCCTTCGGCGAGCCAGTCGGGGGTGCTCATGACGATCCTTCGTTGCGCCGGCGGGGTGGCTTGCCTAGAGCGTCCCGGCCCCTCAGGGCAAACGGGAACTGAATCGGCATGCACAGTCTGGACGCCTTCGCGAGCGGCAAGCTCGCGGCCCTGGAGGCCATGAGCCTGCGCCGCCGGCTGAAGCCCACCCGTCGCCTGCCCGGCGCGATCGTCGAGCGTGACGGCAAGCGGCTGCTGTCCTTCTCCTGCAACGACTATCTGGGCCTGTCGCAGCATCCCGCCGTCATCGCCGCCGCCCAGGCCGCGGTGGCGGAGTACGGCGCGGGCTCCGGCGCCTCGCGCCTGGTCACCGGCGACAGCCCGCTGATCTCGGAGCTGGAGAGCCGTCTGGCCCTTCTGAAGGGGACAGAGGCCTGCGTCGTCTTCGGCTCCGGCTATCTGGCCAACACGGGGGTGATCCCGACCTTCGCGGGCAAGCAGGACGTCGTCTTCGTCGACGAACTGGCCCACGCCTGCATCTGGGCCGGGGCGCAGCTTTCCGGCGCCAAGGTGGTCAGCTTCCCGCACAACGACAGCGACGCCTTGGCGCAGCTGCTGGCGGAGCACCGCTCCAGCTTCCGCCACGCCATCGTCGCCACCGACGGGGTGTTCTCGATGGACGGCGACGTCGCGCCGCTCGACTGGCTGTCGGCGGTCTGCGAGGCCAACGACGCCTGGCTGCTGGTCGACGACGCCCACGGCGTCGGCGTGCTGGGCGGGGGCAAGGGAACGGCCGCCCTGTTCCCCGA
>NZ_QHJY01000015.1 GCF_003185805.1 Caulobacter sp. D5 | reverse complement strand
CGTCCGCCTCAAGGGCCTGCTGGCCGCCCCGGTCGTCGTCGACCTGCGCAACATCTACAAACCCGCCGAAATGGTGCGCGCGGGCTTCACCTATGCCTCCATCGGTCGGGGAAGCGCCTCGGCGCTGGCCGTGGAAGAGCCCGTTCTCGACGTCGCCGGTCAGGGGTGATCCCATGTCGGCGCGAGAAGAAGGCCAACGCCGGGGCTCGGCCCCGGCGGTCGGCGGCGTGCTCGTCGTCATCCCGACGCTGAACGAGGCGCGCCACATCGGCGGCATCCTGCAGCGGCTGTCCGAAGACCTGCCGACCGACGTGCGCACGACGTTCGTCGTCGCCGACGGCGGCAGCACCGACGGCACCATCGGCCTGGTCGAGGCGGTCGCGGCCCAGCGCGCCGACGTCCACCTGCTGCACAATCCGCTCCGGCTGCAGAGCGCGGCGGTCAACCTGGCCGTCGAGCGCTTCGGCGACGGCATGGACGTGCTGGTCCGCTGCGACGCCCACGGCGCCTATCCCGCCGGCTTCGTGCGCCAACTGGTGGCCACCATCCAGCGCGAGCGTTCGGACTCGGTGGTGATCCCGATGGATTCCACCGGCGGGGCCTGCCTGCAGAAGGCCGTGGCCTGGGTGTCCAACACCCCGGTGGGCACCGGCGGATCGGCGCACCGCGGCGGTCGCGTCAGCGGCTATGTCGACCACGGCCACCACGCCGCCTTCCGCATCGACAGCTTCCGGCGCGTGGGCGGCTACGACGAGACCTACAGCCACAACGAGGACGCCGAGTACGACTGCCGCCTGCGCGGCGTCGGCGGGCGCATCTTCCTCGACGCCGAGATCCGCCAGGAATACTTCCCGCGCGACACCCTGCGCGGCATGTGGAAGCAGTACTTCAACTACGGCGTCGGCCGCTCGCGGACGGTGCGCCGGCATCCGACCTCGATCCGCCTGCGGCAGCTGGCCCTGCCGGTCCACCTGGTGTTCGCGACGCTTTCGCTGATCGCGGGCGTGGCGATCCATCCGGTGCTGGCCGCCTGGCCGGTGCTCTACACCGCCATCCTGGCCGCCACCGGCGTCATGCTGGCGCTGAAGCACCGCTCGATCTGCGGCCTGCTGGCGGCGCCCGCGGCCTTCGTGATGCACACGGCCTGGTCGCTCGGCTTCCTGTGGGGCTTCGTCAAGGTTCGCGAGACGCGCTGGACCGCGCCCGCGGTCGAGGGCGAGGAGAGCGTGGCGGCGTCGTGTGCCGCATGACGGAGCGGCCTCTTTCCGCTCTGCTGCTCGACCCCTCCCTGTTCACCGCGCCCTACGACACGGGACTTTCGGAAGGCCTGGAAGCCGCGGGCGTGGCGCAGACCTGGGCCGTGCGGCCCGAGCGCGCCGGCGAAGCCGCGTTCCGGCCCGCCGGCGAGGCCTCGCCGGTCTTCTACCGCCGTTTCGACCGGCCGGACTTCCTGCCGGGGCCCCTGCGGGCGCCGGCCAAGGCCCTGTCGCACCTGGCCGGCCTGCTGCGCGTGCTGGTCATGGCGCGCCGGTTCGACGTCATCCATTTCCAGTGGACGGTGCTGCCCCTGGCCGACGCCGCGGCCATCTGGCTGCTGAAGCGCGCCCGGCCGGTGGTGGTGACGGTGCACGACACCAACCCGTTCAACGGCGAGAAGATCTCGTTCTTCCAGAACCTGGGCTTCGACCTGCCCATCCGGCTGGCCGACAAGGTTATTGTCCACACCCAGTCGGCCCGGCGCACGCTCGAGGCGCGGGGCCTGGCGCCTGACCGTGTCGCCGTCGTCGAGCACGGGCCCCTGCCGGTCGGCGCGCCGCCGCCGGTCGTGTCGCCGCGTCTGGACGACGGCCGGTGGGTCTTCGTGCTGTTCGGCCAGATCAAGCCCTACAAGGGGCTGGACATCCTGGTCGAGGCCGTCGGACGCGCGGCCGCCGACCTGCGCGGCAAGGCCCGCTTCGTCGTCGCCGGCGCCGCGCACATGGACATGCAGCCGATCACCGACGCCATCGCGCGCCACGGGATCGAGGACCTGGTGGAGCTGCGTCTGGGCCGGCTGAGCGAAGCCGAGATGGCCTCGCTGTTCGAGGAGGCCGACTGCTTCCTGTTCCCGTATCGGGCCATCGACGCCAGCGGCGTCTATTACATGACCCGCTCGTTCAACAAGTGGATGATCGCCAGCCGTGTGGGCGTCTTCGCCGAGGCCATGGAGGACGGCCGCACGGGCGTGCTGACGCCGCCCGAGGACGTCGAGGCCCTGGCCGCAGCGATCGTGCAGGCGGCCAACGACCGCGCGGTTCCGACGGCCGACGCCGAGGATAGTTCCTGGCGGGGCATTGGCGAGACGACGCGGGCGCTCTACGAAGCCCTCCTCGCTGCGCGTGGGGCGCGATGACCAGTCGCGATCCCGCCAGCCTCGCAGGAGGTCCGTCGTCATGTCGCTGATCACGATGGATGCGCCGTCGCCCCGCGTGGCCGCCCGGCCCGCCGCGCCGGCCGGCGCGCCTTCGCGCAACGCCAAGGGCGTCGTCACGGCGGTCTTCGTCTCGATCCTGTTCCTGGCCAACCTCGGCCTGACGGTCGGCGGTTTTCCGCTGAAGTTCAGCCTGGTGGCGATCTACGTCCTGGCGGCCTACGGCCTGTGGACGCGCAACTTCATCGTCAGCCTGCCGTCGGTGGCGTTCTACGGCGTGCTGGCGACGGCCGCCTGGGTGTCGACCGCGATCAATCCCGAGGCTTCGGCGGGATCGCTGTCGCTGCTGCTGGTGCTCTACGCGCCGTTCGTCCTGCGGCTTCATCCGCGGATCAACGCCCGCCAGTGGATGGAATTCTGCCTGCGCCGCTATGGCGATCTGGCGATGATCCTGGCCTTCGCGGGCATGCTGCAGTTCATGCTGCAATTCGCCATCCACGCCCCGTGGCTGTTCGACATCAAGCAGCTGTTCCCCGAATTCCTGCGGGCGGGCGGCAACTACAACACCGTGATCGCCGCCGGCGGGGTGATGAAGTCGAACGGCTTCTTCCTGCGCGAGCCGTCCAGCTTCTCGGCGCTGATCGCCATCGCCCTGCTGATCGAGCTGGTCTATTTTAAGCGCCTGCAGCGGCTGGGCGTGTTCGCCCTGGCCATGGCCCTGTCCTATTCGGGCACGGGCATCCTGATCCTGCTGCTGGGCCTGATCGCGCCCACCGGCGTGAAGGCGATGGGCCGGGCCTTCGTGGTGCTGGGCGCGGCGTTCGTGTTCTTCCTGCTGTTCGCCGACGCGCTGAACCTGTGGTTCTTCCTGGGCCGCCTGAACGAATTCTCGACCGTCGGCACCAGCGGCTACGCCCGCTTCGTCGCGCCGGTGAACCTGCTGAAGACCGGCTTCTACTATCCGGAGTGGGCCAAGCTGCTGGGCCACGGGCCGGGCACGATCGACCGGGCCATCGTCTTCGCCAACGTCAAGTTCGAGATCTTCGACCCCACCTGGGCCAAGCTGATCTACGAATACGGGCTGGTCGGGTCGGGCGCGATCCTGCTGTTCCTGCTGGCGACGTTCGCGGGCAGGGCGCTTTCCCCGTCGATCCGCCTGGCTCTGCTCTACGCGTGGTTGGCGTCGGGCGGTCTGCTGCTGCAGTCGGACTTCTGCGCCCTGCTGCTGCTGATCGTGGTGCTCAGCCCGTCCGTCGCGGCGTTCAAGGCCGCGAGTCCAAAACCGGCGACCGCCGCTCCCCGGTGGTCGCAGCGAGGTGTGTCATGACCCAGGCAAGCCCCTCCGTCGCCGTCATCATCACCTGCTACAACTACGAGCGCTATGTCGCCGCGGCGATCGACAGCGTGCTGTCGCAAAGCCGTCCGGCGGCCGAGATCATCGTCATCGACGACGGTTCGACCGACAATTCGGCCGAGGTGATCCGCGCCTATGGCGACAAGGTGATCCCGGTCATCCAGGCCAACACCGGCAAGGTGGCGGCGGTGAACATCGGCTATGCCCGCTCGAGCGCCGACATCGTGCTGTTCCTCGACGCCGACGACCTGCTGCTGGACGGCGCGCTCGAGGCGATCCTCGACGCCTGGACCCCCGAAACGGTCAAGGCGCAGTTCGAGCTGGAGATCATCGACGGCGCCGGCGAAGAGCTGGGCCGCCGCTTCTGCAATTTCCCGCAGCCCTACGGCCCGGGCGAGGTGCGCGCCGCCTTCGAGCGCACGGGCACCTATCTGTGGCCGGTCACCTCGGGCAACGCCTATGCGCGGAGCTTCCTGGACAAGCTGCTGCCGATGACGCCGCCGGTGTCGCAGGACGGGGTGCTCAACACCCTGGCCCCGCTCTATGGCGAGGTGGCGACCATCGCCCGCCCGCTGGGCCAGTATCGCCTGCACGGCCAGAACCGCAGCCGCCAGGACGCCAAGGGCAAGGCCAAGCGGCATCCGGACTTTGGCCGGCGCATCGCCTTCCGCGCGGCCGAGTTCGACATCCTGCGCGACCACGCCCAGGCCCTGGGGGCGAGCCTGCCGGCCGGCGACCTGCTCGACAGCGAGCTCGTGTTCGTCAACTACCGCCTGATGGCGCGCAAGCTCGACGACGCCTATCCGGGCCAGGAGCGCGAGAGCGTCGCAGGGCTGTGGCGCACGGCGATCGGCCTGGTGGCCGCCCAGCCGGCCAGCGCCAAGTCCAAGCTCGCCAATTTCGCCTGGCTGACCCTGCTGCTGGCCTGCCCGAAGGGGCTGGCCCGGCCGCTGATCAACCTGCGCTTCAACCGCTCGGAAGTTCTCGCACCGCTCCGCAACGCGTTCTCGCGTCTTCGCGGCGGCCCCGCGAGCCCCGCTCCCATTACCCAGTGATCAGACCCAGTGACCGGGGCGCGGCCGCGAGCCGCGCGCCCGTCACGATCGAGGACATCATGGCCGTCGACCGCGCGACAGCGTCGAAATCCGCATTCTGGAGCGCGCTGGAGAACGGCGGGCTTTCGCTTGTCTCGTTCGCTTCGCTGATCATCTATTCGCGGCTGCTGCCGCCGGCGCAGTTTGGCCTGTTCGCCATGGTCCTGGCCGTCGTCGAGCTGATCGGCATCCTGTCGAACATGTCGTTCCACGACGCCCTGGTGCAGCGCAAGGACATCACCGAGCGCCATTTCGACACCGCCTTCACCGCCTCGATGGGCATCTGCGTGCTGCTGACCGCCGGCTGCTGGGCGATCGGGCCGCTGTTCAGCCAGCTGACGCACGAGCCCGAGGCCGGCAAGATCCTGGGCTGGATGAGCCTGAGCTTCCTGGCGGCCGGCGCGACCTCGACCCTGGTGGCCCGCCAGCGGCGCGAGTTCGGCTTCAAGGCCCTGGCGCTGCGCTCCTTCGCCGGACGCCTGAGCGGCGCGGCGGTGGGCATCGCCATCGCCTTCATGGGGGCGGGCGTCTGGGCCCTGGTCGCCCAGCAGCTGCTGATGGTCTATCTCGGCTCGGCGGTGCTGTGGATCGCCAGCAAGGATCGCCCGCGCTTCCGCTTCGGCCTCGTCGAGTTCAAGCAGTTGACGGCGTTCGGCGCGCTGTCGGTCAGCGCGCTGTTCGTCAACTTCGCCATCAAGCGGATGTTCGTCTTCTTCGCCGGCATCTATCTGGGCGCGGGCACGGCGGGTTTCGTGAACCTGGCCTTCCGGACCATCGACACCTTCTGGTCGATCTCGGCCACGGCCCTGCAGCAGGTGACCCTGCCGATGATGTCGCGGCTGCAGAGCGACCTGCCGCGCCTGCGCCGCGCCTACGGCCTGGCCGTAGGCCTGGCCTGCACGGTGATGTACGCCGGCTTCGTGGGTCTGGGCGTCACCGCGCCCGAGGTGGTGGAGCTGCTGTTCGGGCGCCAGTGGATCGCCGCCGCTCCCTATGTCACCGCGCTTGGCTTCCTGGTGCTGCTGCAGGCCCCGCGCCTGTTCATCATCCCGATCCTGACCGCCATGGGCCGGCCGCACATGGTCATGATGGGCTATGCGGTCGGGCTGAGCTGGCTGATCGCCGCCATCTTCGTGACCCACCTTTCCTCCGCCAGCGTGGCGGTGGCGGTGTGGGTGAGCTGCGAGTTCATCTACGCGCCGCTGTTCGGCGGCATGCTCAAGCGCGCGACCGGCCTGACCTTCAAGGACCAGTTCGTGCAGATCCGGGCGCCGCTGGCGGCGGCCCTGGTCATGGCCGGGGCGGTGTACGGCCTGCGCCTGATCCTCCCCGACGGCCTGCCGGCCGTGGTCCGCGCCCTCGCCCTGGTCCCCGCCGGAGCGGTGGCTTTCGCGGGTGTATTGTTCGTGCTAGATCGCGCGCTGGTTAAGGAGCTGGTCGATTTCGGCCTCAGCTTCGTCAGACGTCGCGTTGCGGCCAGCGCCTAGCCAGCGCAGCCGGAAGCACTGCCCGGGGGGGCAAGTTGTACAATTTGAGTAAAGTCTCGGTAGTGATACCGAACTACAACTATGCCGAGTTTGTCGGCGCTGCGATCGAGAGCGCCCTGGCGCTGGACTGGCCTGATGTAGAAGTGATCGTCGTTGACGACGGTTCGACCGACCATTCGAAGGATGTGATCGGTCGCTACGAGACCGGATCACCGCCATCTATCGCGAGAACGGCGGCCAGGTCGCCGCCACCAACGACGGCTATGCGGTCAGCAGCGGCGGTCTGGTGGTGTTCCTGGACTCCGACGACCTCGTCGCCCCGGACCTGATCAAGGAAGTCTTCCCCCTGGTCACCGAGAAGGTGAGCAAGGTGCAGGTCCAGATGGAGTCGATCGACTTCCACGGGAGGCCGCTCTCGAACGTCTTTCCGAAGTACGGCGCCAGCCTGGATCCGGCCAAGATCCGCAGGTGGGCCGGGTTCGCCGGTTCCTATCCGACGCCGCCGGGATCGGGGAACGTCTATACCCGTCAGTTCCTGGACAAGCTGTTCCCGCTCGACGCGGCGATGGACTTCGCCCCCGACAGTCACACCCTGTCGACCGCGCCGTTCCTGGGCGACGTGGTGACGCTGGCCAAGCCGCTGGTCTCCTACCGGGTGCACGGCCGCAACATGGGCGCGATGGCCGAGCTGCACGAGGCGCGCTTCAGCAAGGAGGTCGGGCGCTCGATCACCCGGTCGCGATTCAGCGCCAGCCTGGCCAGGCAGAACGGCGTGCCCGTGCGCCCCGACGCGTTCCGCCGCAGCCTCAACGTCTGTTCGCTGCGGGCCTCCAGTCTGGTCCTGACGCCGAGCCAGCATCCCCTGGAGGGCGACAATCGCCTGGTGGTGCTGCGTGACCTGATGCGGTCCGTGGTGACGCCCCAGGGCAATTCGACGAAGGCTCAGCTGGCGCTGTTCTTGTGGGTCCTGGCGATCGCCGCCGCGCCCCGGCGGATGTCGCGCATGCTGATCCTCTGGCGCTATGTGCCGGTGTCGCGCCCACGGCTGATGCGCCGGGTGATCTCGCGCATCTGATCCGTCGCCGACGGGGCAGGGACGTCGCCGCGGGTGCGTGGGCGGCGAGGCGAGGCCTGCATCGGTTAACTGAGATGCTGGTCAAAACTTCGGCGGTTCGCTTCATCGATCTGCCGCGTTCGCGCGCTATTCTTGTGAAGGAAAAATAATAACACCATCATGAAGAACCGAAGGCGCATTCATGCGTTGCCGGTTACGGTGAAGCTGGCGTCCATCAGAAGGCGTAGTCTTCACTGAAAAGGAGGAAGCGTCGACTTCGGCGCAATCGCCATTGTTTTGACCCGGTTTGTCCTCTAACGGGGCTTTTCGCAGGGTCTGCAGGGGTGATGCGTGGCCGTGATGTCCAGCCAGGATGTGCAGTGTGAGTATGTTGCAGCTGGAGATCGTTGAAATGACTGGCGAAAAGCTTCTCAAAGTCTCGGTCGTCATCCCCAACTACAACTACGAATCCTTCGTCGGCGCGGCCATCGAAAGCGCCCTGGCCCTGGATTGGCCGGACGTGGAGATCATCGTGGTGGACGACGGGTCTACCGACGGCTCGCGCCAGGTGATCGAGCGCTATGCCGATCGGGTGACGCCCGTCTTCAAGGCGAACGGCGGCCCGGCCACGGCCTGCAACGCCGGCTACGCCCTGGCGACCGGCGACCTGATCATCTTCCTCGACTCCGACGACCTAGTCGATCCGTCGCTGATCCGCGAGGTGGCGGCCGTCCTGACGCCGCAGACCAGCAAGGTCCAGGTGCAGATGCAGACCGTCGACGCCGAGGCAAAGCCCCTGGGCAACGTGTTTCCGAAATACGGCGCCAAGCCCACGCCCGGCCAGATCCGGCAATGGGCGGCCTCGGCAGGCTCCTATCCGACCCCGCCGGGATCGGGCAACGTCTACACCCGCCGCTTCCTCGACCAGCTGTTCCCCCTGGACCTGACCATGGACCGGGCGACCGACAGCTATTTCCTCTCCACCGCGCCGTTCCTGGGCGAGGTGGTGACGATCGCCAAGCCGCTGGTCTCCTACCGCGTGCACGGCAAGAACATCGCCGCGATGGCGTCGCTGAACGTGTCGCGCTTCAGCAACGAGGTGCGGCGGGCGGTCAAGCGCTCGGCGTTCAGCGCGGGCGTGGCCCAGCGCAGCGGCGTCACGGTCCGCCCGCAGGCCTTCCGCGGCAGTCTCAATGTCTGCGCCCTGCGCGCGTCGAGCCTGGCCCTGACGCCGGGCGATCACCCGATCGAGGGTGACAGCCGCCTGAAGCTGATCGGCGACGCGGTTGGGGCGGTCTTGCGTCCGCAGGGCAATTCGAGCGCGGCCCAGGCCGTCCTGTTCTTCTGGGTGCTGGCGATCGCGGCGACGCCGCGGGCCCTGGCCACGCGGCTGATCCAGTGGCGCTACGTGCCGGCGGCGCGTCCCGCTTTCCTGAAGCGGGCCGTGGCGCGGGTCTAGATACAAGGCGTCCGGTCGCCTGACGGCCTTCCCGTTGAGGGCGGCGGTCGGCGGGGACGTCCAGACATATGAGCGCGCGGTCGCCGCGCGTCTTCCGAGCGAATGAGAATAGAGGTGGGCAGATGACGGACGCGGTGACGGCGGGGGGCAGGCCCGCGCCAAGGGTCCGCCTCGGCGAGACCACCTCGGCGTTTCTGGACCTGGCGCGCGGTCTCGCCGCCAGCCTGGTCGTGCTGGCCCACACGCGCCTGGTCTTTGATCTGCCCTGGCCCATCCAGGAACTCGGCGGCTACTGCGTGGTCGTGTTCTTCCTGCTCAGCGGCATGCTGATCTTCACCTCGCTGCTCAACCACCTGCGGTCGGGCGAGGAGCGTTTCGCCGACTTCCTGGCCGACCGGATCGCGCGGATCTTCACCCCGCTCGTGCCCGTGCTGGTCCTGGCGGTGCTGGCCAACTTCTTCCTGATCGACGGGCGCTGGGGCCAGCGCGGCGTGAACGAGGGCGTGGCCGCCTTCTTCGGCAACCTGTTCCTGCTCAACGACTATCCCCTGTTCCAGGCGGCGTCGAAGTTCGTGAACGTCTGGCCCTACTACGTGCGCTCGTACAACGCCGCCGAGCCGCTGTGGACGGTGGCCATCGAGTTCTGGATCTATGTCGTCGCGGGCCTGTTCGCGTTCCTGGTGGTGGCCCGCCAGCGGGTCAACTGGCTGACCGCCGCCATCGCCGCGGGCCTGGCCCTGCCGGTCTTCGTCTGGAACCTGTTCGCGGGCGGCGGTTCGGGGCTCAGCCTGACCTGGATGATCGGCGCGGCTTTCGGCGCGCTGTGGGCGGCGATGGCGGGGCGCGAATACAGCCGCCGCTTCTTCGCCAGCCTGCTCGTCGTTGGGGCCTTGGGTGTCGCCGGCAAGATGCTCGACAAGTCGAACCTCGCCTACAGCACTCAGACGGCCACCTTCATGGCTATGATGTTGTTTGGATTTGCGTTTTCGGTAGATATCAAAGGTGTGTCACTTTTTGTGCTTAAAAAGGTGGCGCATTTCTTCTCGTCTTATTCCTACAGCTTGTACTTGGTTCACAACATCGTGCTTGTTGTGGTCTTCGAATCCAAAATTGCCACGCTTGTTCCTTCGTATGTCCTGGCGATAATCGCGGCTCACTTGGTTGCTTCCGTAATTTACTTCCTGTTCGAGCGTCACCATAAGAAAGTGTCGAAGGCTATACGCCCTGCGTTGCAGTATTTGCTGCAACGCCCCGCGCGGAAATTTGCGGAAACGGCTCCTGGTGCGATCGGCGCGATGGAGGCCCTCGATGAAAACCGCAACACGGCGCTGGCTGGCGCCGATCCTGGCGGCGACGATGCTCTCGGCGCCGCCCGCCGCCCTGGCGAGCGGCTGGAAGCTGGTATTTGAGGACAATTTCGACGGGTCGGCCCTGGACCGCAGCGTCTGGGCCACCCGCTACATCTACGGCAACGAAAAGCAGGACAAGCTCAACGACGAGGTCCAGCGCTACCGCGACAACGACAACCATGTCGTCAAGGACGGGGTGCTCGACCTGGTCGCCCGCAAGACCGGGGAGGGAGCCTACGAGTCGGGCATGATCCGCTCGCTGCAGACCTTCTACTACGGCTACTACGAAGCGCGGGTGAAGCTGCCGAAGGGCAAGGGCATCTGGCCGGCCTTCTGGCTCAATTCCGACTACGACGCCTCCGGCGCCCTCAGCTGGCCGCCCGAGATCGACATCATGGAATATGTGGTCAACGGCGGCGAGGACCTGCCGAACATGGTGCACTCGGCCGCCGTGGACACTCCGCGCGGCTCGGCCGTGACCTATTACGAGACCCATCCGGAATATAACACCAAGCTGAAGTCCTTCGTCGGCACGGAGGATCTCAGCGACGGCTGGCGCGTGTTCGGGCTGGTGTGGACGCCGACCGACTACACCGTGCTGCTGGACGGCAAGGTGCTCTATCGCCGGCCCTATGCCTGGCTGAACAAGTCGGGGGTGCTGGCCGCGCCAGCCCATGTGCTGCTCAACTTCGCGATCGGCGGCAGCTGGGCGGGGCGCTACGGGATCGACGACTCCTATTTCCCCCAGGCCCTCAGCATCGACTACGTGCGGGTCTGCCAGTTCAGCGAGGCGTCCGACGCCGGGGCGCGTTGCGGCGACAGCGCCTACACGCCGAACCCGGCGGACTATCGCTACAGCGCGCCCGGCGACATGGATCGCGCGGTGTTCGGCGCGGCCGCCATCGGCGACGCCGAGAGCGGCGGCTCGGTGGCTTTGCCATCCGGTGTCGCGTCGGTGAAGGTGACGTCCCGCCTGCGCGCGCCCTCGGGCGTCGCCGCGACCCAGAACCTCTATTCGGTCATCAAGGCCAATGGCAGCGGGACGGTGCTGTCCGAGCAGACCACGCCGCTGGACGGCTACGACAACGGCGAGATGCGCACCGTGGTGCACGAAATGCCGCTGCCGGCGACGGTGAAGCCCGGCTCCTATCGCCTCGTCGAGGCGATCGTCGGCAAGACGCCGCCGGCGGGCGCCTCGACGCCCCTGAAGGCGCCGGTGCTGTGCGGCGGCGCCAAGACGCGGACCCTGACCTGCGACACCACCCAGGTGACGGTCACGACCGCCAGTTATTAGAGCTTCCGTCCTGACGGCGTCAGGACGGAAGCTCTGGTCTTTCGTTTAACGCATTTTCTGACGACGAACCGGTATCCACTTCGTCGGAAAATGCTCTCGCCGCGGTCGCGCGCCGGGTCAGACGAAGGTCTGGCCCGTGGCCGCCGCCCAACGGTCGACGCCGCGCGAGAAGCCGTTCTCGGGGAACAGCTTGTTGTCCACCGCCCAGCCCGGGAAGACGTGGGTGGAGCGGACCAGCTTGGTCACGCGGTCGGGGTGGATGCCGATGCCGACGCCGTTGAGGGTCGACAGGCCCTTGGCCGCCGCCATCACCACGCCCTGCGGCACGTCGATGAGCTTGGCCTTCGGGAAGTAGCGTTCCTGCAGGGTGGTGACGATGTTCTCGAGCGTCGGGCACTCGGGATAGCTGCCGTTCAGCGTGATCAGGGGCTGGCCCTGGCCGCCGGCCGTCAGCACCAGGTCGAGCAGGTCCTCGACATAGATGCACGACTTGACGGTGTCGCGCCGGCCCGGGAACACGAACACGCCCTTCTTCAGCAGCCCCGCCATGCGGGCGAAGTTGCCGCCCTCGCCGGCGCCGAACACCACGGCCGGGCGCACGACCACCAGCGAGCGGCCCGTGCCCTGTCCCAGCCACGCGCGATGGATCTTCTCGGCCATCAGCTTGGACTTGCCATAGGCCGAGACGGGATCGGGCGCGCTGGTCTCGGTCTTGCGCTCCTCGGAGGGGCCGTAGATCGAGATCGAGCTGGTGAAGGTGATGTGCTTGACGCCGTCACGCTCGGCCAGGCGCACCACTTCCAGGGCGCCGTTGACGTTGGTGTCGTAATACTCGTGGTCGGGGTGGCCCGGCGTGGTGTGCACGGCCGCCAGGTTGAAGATCTCGTCGATCTTCGGAAGCTCGGCCGCGCCCAGATCGCGCACGTCGCCGACGACGTAGGTGACGCCCGGCAGGGTCTCGCGCTGGGGTTTGAGGTCCAGGCCGATCACCTCGGCGCCGGCGGCCGCCAGGCGCCGCGTCAGGTGCGTGCCGATGAAGCCGGACGAACCGGTGACGAGCACGCGACGGCCAGCCATCCGTCCCAGATCAATCTGGTCAGTCACATTGTCGGTCATGTCGATGTCTCGATACGCTCGGGGAGGAGCTTTCGCACTGGGCCCTAATTAGCCTATCTCGCGCGAATGGGGCGACTAGAAATCGCCCTCGCGTCAGGACTTTTTCTGGAATTGCTGAGCTTTTGTGCGCTTCTGGGAAGAGCAATCGGCCTGTTAAGGCTGCGCTATTCTGCGCCTTGCTGTGGAAAAGCGCGCCGCGTGGCGAAAAATTTTCCGATTTACGTATAAAGCCGTCGCAATTGCGCCTAACGGTGAGGGCTCATGCCCTGCCGTTGAATGTGTGTGTGGTGGCCCATGTCGAATACGGTCGAGAATCGCCTCCAGCATCTTGATGGCTGGCGAGGACTCGCGATCTTGAGCGTTCTGGTCGGTCATTTCGTGACCACCAAGTGGCTCAATCTCGGACGCTTCGGCGTCGAATTGTTCTTCGTGCTCAGCGGCCGGCTGATGGCCGAGATCCTGTTCGTCAAGCAGGTCCCGCTGGCCAGCTTCTTCCCGCGCCGCATCTCGCGCGTCTATCCGGCGCTGCTGGTGTTCTGCACGATCATGTTCCTGGCCGCGCCGTTGCTGAACGGGCAGGGGCCGGACCTGAAGCAGTATCTGAGCGCCATCACCTTCACCGCCAACTACGCCCAGGGCCTGGTCGGCCGCAGCCCGGCGCTCGACCACATCTGGTCGCTGTGCGTCGAGGAGCACATGTACGTTCTGCTGGGTCTGGTGGCCCTGTGGAGCCGCAGCCGCGACGGCGAGGTCCCGGTGGCGACGATCTGCTTCGGCCTGGCGCTGGCGGCGATGGTCAACGGCCTGCTGCAGACCCTGGCCGGCGGCGGCTACAACGAGGTCTACTGGCGTAGCGACGTGCGCGGCGCCTCGATCCTGCTGGCCGCGGCCTTCTACCTGAAGCTTCGCGAGGAGCCGACGGGCCTGCTGGCCTCGCCCTGGGCGGCGCTGGTGCTCGGCGCCCTGGGCCTGGTCTTCAGCTTCGACAAGGTTCCCGACCCGGTGAAGTACAGCCTGGGCACCGCCTGCGTGGCGCTGAGCCTGTGCCTGGCGCACCGCCTGCCCGCCGTGCTGCTGAACCTGTTACAGCACCCGATCCTGATCCGGACGGGCCTTTATTCCTATTCGCTCTATCTGTGGCAGCAGCCGTTCTACAAGGCGGGGCACAACGCGGTCAGCAAGCTGGCCCTGCTGCCGATCGCCATCGTCGTGGCCCTGGTCAGCTTCTACCTGATCGAGCAGCCCGCGCGTCGCTTCCTCAACGGTCTGCTGGAGCGCCGTCTCAAGCCCGCGCCGGCTGCCGGCTGACACGGTCCGCGCGACGGCGTGAGAGCGCCGTCGCGCAGGCGGCCCGCGGCGAGGTTTTCGAAGAAGAGAAGAGGGTGGAGGCCCGGCCCGGAATCGAACCGGGGTGCACGGATTTGCAGTCCGCTGCGTCACCACTCCGCCACCGGGCCACCGGGTCGACACAAGCTGCGTCGGCGAAGAGGGCGGATGGCTATCAGACGGCGGCCGCGCTCGCAATGGCCAACTTCGCTTCGTCCCCAGTGATCACTTCTGGCGTGGCGGTTTGAGCGCGCGGCCGGCCATCAGCAGGGTTCCGGCGTGGTTGGCGTGGGCGGCTTGCGCCAGGGTGCGGGCGGCGTTGCGAACCTCGTCCTGGATCGCCTGGTCGGCGTCGAGCGCCTCGTGGTTGGTGGCGTAGGGCTGCCAGTAGCCGATGTAGCGGTCGAGTTCGGCGTTCACCCCGGCGGGGACCAGGTCCATGAACCTCAGCCAGTCCGACAGGCTGCGGCGCACGTTCTCGGCCCCCTCGACGTCGCCGTGCACGACCACCGAGAACACCCGGCCCTCCAGGTGCTTGGGATAGTCCCAGCCGGCCAGCTCGATCGCCTTGGCCTCGTCGGCCTTCTTGCCGTGGGTCAGGGTCGGATCGGGATTGCCGCCGTCGGCGCAGACCAGCCGGTCCATCATCAGCTTCAGCGGCGAGCTGACCTGGTACCAGTTGACCGGCGTGATGATCATCACCCCGTGGGCCTCGACCCACAGCGGGTAGATGGCGTTCATCCAGTCGTCGACCTGGCCCAGCGAGTAGTTCGGGTAGCAGGAGCACGGCCAGTGGCAGAGCGGGGCGGCGGTCGAGAAGCAGGCCTTGCAGGGGTGGATCGTCCGGCCAAACTCCGAGGTCAGGCGCGACAGGTCGAGGATCTCGACGCTGATGTCGTCGGCCTCGAACACTTCGCGGGCCAGCTCCGCCAGCCGGAACGACTTCGACATCTCGCCGGGGCAGGTGTGCTCGCTGCGCGACGAGGCGTTGACGATCAGCACGCGGCAGGGGCCGTCCTTGTCGTCGTGGCGGGCTTGCGCGGCCTTGATGTCGGCCTTGGCCCGCAGCCAGTCGATGGCCAGGTCGTAGTCGGGGTCGTGATAGCCCGCGCCGGCCTTGCGGGTGTGCGGAGACTTGCGGTGGTTGTCATAGGCGTCCCAGGCGGCGTCGGCGATCTTGCCCAGTTCCGCCTGCAAGGGCTCGAAGGCCGGATCGACATAGCGCGAGAGGAACCGCTGTCGGAACGTCGCCTCGTCGAGCCGGGGGCTGGGCATGCCTTTGCGAGGCTCGGGAACGGGCTTGGACATCACGGCTCCTGGCCGGCGCGTTGCGGTGCGCCGGTTCGGAGCCAACGGAGCCGCTAAGCCGGCGGTTCCTCGCGCTGCCGTGTCAGGTGCAGGCCGGCGATCAGGGCCAGGGTGACCAGCGCCAGGCCGCCGGCCAGCCAGACGGCCTGCCGCAC
The DNA here is from genome assembly GCF_003185805.1 of Caulobacter sp. D5. GTDB lineage: Bacteria > Pseudomonadota > Alphaproteobacteria > Caulobacterales > Caulobacteraceae > Caulobacter. The sequence continues at coordinate 12,016 of NZ_QHJY01000015.1, read as the reverse complement.
GTCGTGCTCGCCGACGATCAGGGCGGCCAGCAGCGGTCCGGTCGCGCAGCCCAGCAGGCTGGCGCCGGGGCCCAGCAGGGCGGCGCGCCGGCTGGGATCGGCCTCGATGGCCAGCGGGGTCAGGAACGGCGAGGCGAACAGCCAGGCGAAACCGAACAGGCCCGAGGCGGCCAGGAAGGCCGGGGCCGGGGGCAGGGCGGCGAACACCAGCAGGCAGGCCGCCGCCGCGATCACGCCCACGGCCAGCGACACGAACCACGACACCCGCCCCGCCAGGGCCGTCGCCGCCGAGCCTCCCGCCACCTGGGCGGCCAGGGAGATCGAGAAGGCCAGGCCCGCCACCTTCGGCGCGTGTCCGGCCTGGCGCGACAGCGGCTCGGCGTAGATCCACAGGGCGAGGATGAAGGCCTGGAAGCAGAACACCGCCAGCAGGGCGACCCAGCCGCGCGGGCTGGGCAGGCCTCCCTTCAAGGCGTTCGGGGGCGCGTCATCGGCCTGGGGCAGGGCGGTCCAGGCGCGCGGGGCCAGGAAGCCCGCCGCCACGGCCGATGCGGCCAGGCCCGTCAGCACCACGAAGCCGCCGTCCGGCCCGAACCGGTCGATGACCAGGGCGCTCAAGGTCGCCACCACGGCCAGCTGGATCAGGGTCTGGACGGTCAGGTAGATCCCCGACCAGCGATCGGGGCGCGGCGAGCGCACGATCATGCCGGTCACCACCCAGATCAGCGCCCCGGCCGGCAGGCCCGCCAGGGCGCGGACCAGCACCAGCAGTCCGCCGTCCACCTGCGTCGAGGCCAGGTTCAGCGCCGCCAGGAAACAGCCGCAGGCGATCGCCGCCGGTCTGAGACGTCTGGCGCCGAAAGCCGGGCCCAGCAGCGCCGCCCCGACCCCCATGGCCGCCAGCTCGGCCATTCCGGCCAGGCCGATCTCCATGGCGCTGAGCCGTCCCGCCGCCTCCAGCCCGCCCAGCAGCAGCGGCCCGACGCCGGGAAACAGCACGCCGACGACGCCGATCCACAGCACGGACAATCGCTCGACCAGGCTCGGCGCCGGCCCTATCCAGCTGGGGGGCTCCACGGCCTCGCCGCTCAATAGCGGGCCCGCAGATAGACGCCGTAGGTGCGCGGCGGTCCCATGCTGAAGGCGTCGAAGCCCAGGCCCTCGATGGCGGTGATGTCGAGGATGTTGGTCTCGTCGAACAGGTTCTTGCCCCACACGCCCAGTTCGTAGCGGCCGCCGTCCAGCTTCCAGCCGACCTGGCCGTTGACGAAGGTGCGGGCCTCGTCGCTCAGCCGCTCGGTGTTGGCGGTGTCGAAATAGACCTTGGAGCGGTGGGTGAAGTCCAGCTGGCCGGTGAAGTCGCCGACCGGCAGCGGGTGCTCGTAGCGGATGGCGCCGTTGAAGCTGAGCTTCGGAGCCGAGGGCAGGCGGTTGCCCGAATAGTCCTCGCCCACCGAGACGAAGTCCTCGTACTCGGCGTGCAGCAGCGAGGCGCCCAGCGTCAGCGACAGGCCTCGCGCTGGCCGGGCTTCGACCTCGGCCTCGGCGCCATAGACCCGGGCGGCCGAGGCGTTGGTGAAGTACTGCACGGTCAGCAGGCCGCGCTGGATGGTCGTGTAAACCTGCAGATCCTTGTAATCGTAGTAGAAGGCGGCCGCGTTCAGGCGCAGGCGGCGGTCGAGGAACTCGCTCTTGGCCCCGACCTCGAAGGCGTCGACGGTCTCGTCGGAATAGGGCTCGAGATCGGCCTCGTCGGCGGTCTGGCCGGTGAAGAAGCCGCCGCTCTTGTAGCCGCGATTGTAGGTCGCATAGAGGTTGGCGTCGTCGCTCAACGCGTAGCGCAGACCAAGGCGGCCCGACAGCGACTTGAAGCTCTTGTCGCCGTCGTGGACGAACAGGGTGACGAGGCCGTAGTCGACGTCGCTGACATAGTGGATGCTCTTGTCGTCGACCGAATAGCGCAGGCCGCCGGTGAAGGTCAGGCGCTCGGTCAGGTCGTAGTCGAACTGTCCGAACACCGCCCAGCTGCGCGACTTCAGCGTCAGGGGCCAGCCGAACACGCCGATGCTGTTGGCCGGGTCCATGCCGGTGGGATTGTCCACGGTCGGATTGCGCAGGTCGGACAGCACGTCGTAGTGGCTGTCGTTGGAAAGGTCGTCCTTGGCCCAGTAGAGGCCGGTCACCCAGCGCAGCGGACCTTCGCCGTTCGACTGCAGGCGGAACTCCTGGCTGGCCGTCTCCTGGAGCGCGATGTAGCGGGCGCTGATCACCTGCAGCGGGTTGGCGTCGGTGTCTTCCCAGTCGTCGCGGGCGGCGCGCTGGTAGCTGGTCACCGAGTAGAGGGTCATGTCTCCCAGGTCGTAGGAGACGTTGGCCGTCGCCCCGAACAGCTTGACGATGTCCTTGCCCTCGAACCGGTAGTCGCCCTCGTAGAGGTTTCCGCTGGTGTTGGCGTAGCCCAGCGCGTTGGTGCACTGGCCCGAGGTGTAGAAGCCGGCCTTGCAGAAGCCGTCGGCGCCGGTGGCTTCGGCCGTCTGCGGCAGGATCGAGCGGTTGTAGGTCCAGATCGAGCCGCCGCGCGACTGGTTCAGGCTCAGCGACAGGTCGGCGGTCAGCTTGTCGTCGGGTTTCCAGCGCAGGGCCGCGCGCAGCGCCCAGCGGTTGGCGTCGTTGCCCTTGTTCCCGGTCAGCCGGTTGGTCGTGTAGCCGTCGTTCTTGTCGTAGAGGCCGCTGATCCGGAACGACAGGTCATCGCCGGCGATCGGGCCGCCGAAGCCGCCCTGGGCGTTGACGGCGTTGAAGCGGCCGTACTCGACGGCGATGTCGCCGCCCGGCGTGCTCGACGGCTTCTTGGTGACCACGTTGATCGCCCCGCCGGTGGTGTTGCGGCCATAGAGCGTGCCCTGGGGTCCGCGCAGCACCTCGACCTGCTCCAGGTCGTAGAAGCCGGCCAGCTGGGCGAGCGGGGAGGCGATGTAGACCCCGTCGACATAGACGCCGACGGCGCTGGCCGTGCCCGGGTTGAAGTCGTTGACGCCGATGCCGCGAATGAACATCCGCGGATTGGCGGCGTTGTCGTCGGTCTTGATCTGCAGGCCCGGCGCCAGGCCCGACAGGGCCAGCACGTCGCCGACCCGCTGGTTCTGAAGCTGGGCGCCGGTCATGGCGGTCACCGAGACCGGCACGTCCTGCAAATTCTCGGCCCGTTTCTGGGCCGTGACGACGATCTCGTCGAGTGCGACCGGCGCGGCTTCACTTGCCGTCTGGGCCCGAGATGAGGTCGCGACCGCCATCAAGGCGACAGTCGCGACCCCGGCGAACACTTGCAGCTTGCGCACTACAAACCCCCCGCATGTCCGTACGAGGAGGATGCTAGCTATAACTATCGTTTTGGCAAGCGCCGTTCGACGAGTCGGGTTCGGCTATTTGTTTCCTGCTTTCGCCAGGGCGGCCGACACCTCGGCGCGGGCCATGTCGATGTCGAAGCGGAAGGCGGCCGAGCGGTGCTCGGCGGCGTAGATCACCGCCCCGGCCTGCAAGCCGGCCTCGGTGGCGCTGACGGTGTGCGAGCCGCAGATCCAGCGGCTCTCGGCATATTCCCGGCCGCGTGCGTAGAGGGCGTCGGCGCGCGAGGGGGCGACCTCGGCCAGGATCATCGCCACGTGCTCGCCGTGGGCCGAGTGGCCGGACGGATAGTCGGGATTGCCGGCCAGGTGGTCGGTCTTCGCTTCGCAGACGGGCGCCGCGTCCTTGCCGATATAGGGGCGCTTGGTCCCCCAGAAGGTCTTGGCCGCGCCGACCACCGAGCGGTCGTCGCCGGCCCGTTCGAGCAGGGCGGCCAGGATCGGCGCTTCCTGCGGCGTCAGGCGCACGCCCAGGGCGTCGGCGAAGTGGTCGAACATCGAGCCCTTGACGTCGGCGGTCGCCAGCGCCCAGCGCGGGGTGTCCTTCAGAGCGCGGCTGGCGTCGAAGATCGCCGCGTCAGAGATGGCGCGGGGTGAGCCTTGGGCCGGCGGAGCGGCCAGCACCTTGGTCAGGTCGGGGCGCTGGGCGGGAGCGAGATAGCCGGTGGCCGAGGCGCCCGCCGTCAGCTCCAGCGCGCCGTCGCAGCCCTTGGGGGCGCGGACGGGATTGCAGGCCGCCGCCTCGCCGCCGGGCAGGCGGGCGGTGTAGTTCCAGGGCAGGCGCGTGTCGGCCCACAGATAGTCGGTCGAGACGTACTGGGCGCCGCTGGTCAGGGCGGCCGTGCGCTGGGCGACGTCGCCGCTGCGGGCGGCCCAGGTGTCGGCGTCGGCGCGGGTGCGCACGATGAAGCCGGCCTTCACGGCCGCGGCGATGCGGTCCTTCTGGGCGATGGGGTCGTTGAGCGTCAGATAGGCGGCGGCCGGCGAGGCCTCGTCGGTGTTGACGAACATCGCCCGGCCTTCCAGCGAGGCGCGCTTGCCGCGATAGATCGCCACCTTCTCGGGACCCTCGTCGAGGGCGAAGAACACCTTGCCGCGCGCGGCCTCCAGCGTCGGCCAGCCGCCGGCCAGCACCGCCTCGCGCAGGGTCGCCTTCTTGCCGCGCACCAGGTCGGGATCGATCAGGCGGTCGGGGCCGAACACGCCGCGGATCTCGGCGTCCAGCGCGTCGAACGCTTTTTCATCGAAGGGAAGTGGCGTGACGCCGCCCGGGATGGAGGCCGCGCCTTCCTTGGCGTTGAGCATGATCAGGATCGGCACGTGGTCGCGATGGGCGTCCGACCAGGCGCGCACCAGCGACAGGCACTCCACGAAGGTCACGCACGAGCTGCGGAAATCGATGTCGGGCATGTGCAGGGTCTTGAAGCCCGGCTTGGCTAGGGCTTCGGCCACGCGGGGCGGCAGCACCGTCCCCCGGCCCAGCGCCGTCAGCGGCCTGGCGTAGAGGCCGCCGGCCGGATCATTGACGACGTCGATCTCCAGCTGCCGGGCGCCGGCGTCCAGCTGTTCGGCCAGCGGGCGGTGGGCGTAGTCGATGGCCAGCACCGGCTGGCCGCGCGCGGCGACCATGGCCGCCAGCTCGTCGGCGGGGATGGCCTGCTTGTAGGAATTGTGGGTGCCGACGGCCGTCAGGTCGTTCATCCGCAGCGGGGCGTCGCTCGCCGCCGCCGCCATCGCCATAACCGCCACCAAGCCGAACATGGGCCGCACTCCACCAGAACAAGCGGCCTCTCTAGCGGCGCCGCATGACGGTTAGACGTCAGCACCGCCGCCCCGATCTGCGACCGATACGCAATAAAATCGTGGATAGACGAGCGCCAAACGCTCGCTTCATACGCTCGTTATCGAACTCGTAACACACCGTCACAATTTCGCCCTAACCGCCCCGCCATCGCGCCGTGGCCCGCTCTCTGGAGGCTTCCGGCGATCCAGTTGCAGGGGGTCTCATGTCCACCACCAAGAAGGCGCTGTCGCTTAGCGCCGCTTCGGCCGTCCTGGCCTTCGCCATGCTGACGGCCCCGGCCCACGCCGCCGAGGTCGCTGCCGACACGCCGATCGCCACCGCTTCGGCCGATGACGCCAGCGAAGTCGACGCCATCGTCGTCCAGGGCTTCCGCAAGTCGCTGGGCGTCGCCCGCCAGATGAAGCGTGACAGCAGCATCGTCGCCGACGTCATCGTCGCCGAGGACATGGCCAAGTTCCCCGACCTGAACCTGGCCGAGTCGCTGCAGCGCCTGCCGGGCGTGGCCATCAACCGTGAAGCCGGCGAAGGCCGCCGCGTGTCCCTGCGCGGCCTGGGTCCCGACTATACCCGCGTGCAGCTGAACGGCATGGAAGTGCTGGGCAACGTCGACTCGCCGATGGACAGCCGCGGCCAGACCTCGCGCGACCGTGCGTTCGACTTCAACATCTTCGCCTCGGAGCTGTTCTCGAAGATCGACGTGCGCAAGTCGTTCTCGGCCGAGCAGGACGAAGGCGGCATGGCCGGCACCGTCGGCCTCTACACCGCCAAGCCGTTCGCCTATGACGGCCGCAAGATGGCGCTGTCGCTGCAGGGCGGCACCAACAGCGCCACCGAAGACTTCCAGCCGCGCGTCGCGGGCATGTTCAGCCAGAACTTCGACGACAAGTTCGGCGTGCTGGTCTCGGTCGCCTATTCCAAGCGCCAGGTCGAGGAGCAGGGCTACAACACCTACGGCGCGGGCCAGCAGAAGGCCAACGCCGCCAACGTCGTCAACCTCAGCGCTTCCGACGCCCTGAAGGCCACCAACGGCGAGCTGATCTTCCAGCGCGGCAACCGCCTGTCGGTCTGGGGCGCCGACAACGAGCGCCTGGGCGTGACGACGGCGCTGCAATGGCGCCCGGTCGAAAACGTGACCCTCACGCTCGACGGCCTGTACGGCAAGTTCTCCAACGACCGCAGCGAGAACCACCTGGCCACCCGCGCCAGCGTCGGCTCGACCATCCTCGGCGCGGCCACCCCGCACTCGGGCGTCACGACCGCCGCCCCGGTGCTGCGCTCGATCCAGTACGACCAGTACAACACGATCATCTACGCCGACGTCGCCAACACGGTGTTCGCCACCGAGACCCGTCGCCAGGAGACCGAGAACACCTTCAAGCAGCTGGTCCTGACCGGCGAGTGGGAGGTTTCCGACAAGCTGAAGTTCGACGGCCACATCGGCCAGGAGACCTCGGACTACGACATCCCGATCTCGGACAAGTTCTACACCGAGGCCTTCGGCGACCTGATCACCGACTACCGCGGCAAGACGGCCAAGAACATCTACGGCTGGGACACCACCGACCCCAACAACTACCGCGCCCACGAGATCGACTTCTCGGCCACCTACCAGACGACGAAGCTGAAGAACGCCGAGTTCAACGGCTCCTACCAGTTCGACGACACCTTCACCCTGAAGGGCGGCGTGTCGTTCCGCGGCTTCGAGAACTCGGGCTACACCCAGACCAACGACGACGTGAACAAGACGGCCTGGGAAAAGGGCACGCTCGATGACCACGTCAACAGCTACTACAAGATCTTCCGCGAGCACGACGACCAGTCCTGGCTGATCGTCGACTGGAACAAGGCCCTGGCGGCCTACAACGTCACCCGCACCCTGGGCGCGCCCAAGTCGATCTACGCGGTGCAGGAAGACACCAACGCCGGCTACCTGCAGCTGGACTGGAAGACCGAGCTGGCCGGCATGCGGCTGCGCGGCAACGTCGGCGCCCGCGCCTACGACACCGAGCTGACCTCGACCGGCGTCATGGCCGTGCGCGGCGTCAACACCCCGACCACCGTCAAGAAGAGCTATTCGGGCGTGCTGCCGGCATTCAACGCCGTGCTGGAAGTCAACGACCAGTTCCAGATCCGCGCCGCCGCGGCCCAGAACATCAACCGTCCGTCCCTGGCCGCCTACGCCATGAACGGCTCGATCAGCGTCGATGGCTCGACCGTCACGGTGTCGAGCGGCAATCCGAACCTCGACCCCTACACCTCGGACGAGTTCGACCTGTCGGCCGAGTGGTACTTCGGCAGCATCGGCATGCTGACCGCCGGCGTCTTCCACAAGAAGATCGACAACCTGGTCAGCAGCACGACGACCAACGCCCTCTATTCCGACACGGGCCTGGCCGAGGGCCTGGTGACGGGCGTCACCGCCTCGACTCCGGTGATCTACACCCGCTCGGTCAACAACGCCTCGGCCACGCTGAGCGGTCTGGAACTGAGCGCCCAGAGCGATTTCTTCTTCCTGCCCGGTCCGCTGAAGAACCTGGGCATGGTCGCCAACCTGACGCTGATCGACTCCGAGACCACCAACAAGATCAACGGCAAGGACGTGAAGGGCCAGATCTACGGCCTGTCGGACGTCAACACCAACATCACGCTCTACTACGAGACCACGAAGTGGGGCGCGCGGGTGTCGTCGAACTACCGTTCGGACTACACGATCGACAGCGGCGGCTTCGAGGCCACCACCTATGTCGATGCGGCCGCCTTCTACCAGCTCAGCCCGCGCATCCGCCTGACGCTGGACGGGGTGAACCTGACCGACGAGCGCGAGGCGCAGTACAACAGCTTCTACGTCTACAACTCGACCACCGGCGTGAACGTGACCCAGCCGGGCGCCCACCGCCTGTGGAACCACACCAAGAGCGGCCGGACCGTCTTCTTCGGCGCCAACATCCAGTTCTAAGGTTTAGGCCAGGACTGAAAGAGCAACGCCCCGGAGCCGAAAGGCTCCGGGGCGTCGTCGTTTTCGGCTCCAGTCTAGCCCTAGCCGAACAGCGGCACGGGACCGCGCCCGCCGCCGTTCCAGGTCGCCCAGTTGGGGAAGACATAGGGCAGGTCGGTGGCGGACACGCCGTACCACTGGGCGATGGCCCCGACATATTCCTCGACCGCGATGGTCGGGATCCAGCGGCCGTCGTTATAGGCGTCGTCGGGGCCGCCGAAGGCGGTGTCGGGATAGGCGCCGTGCACCTTGCGCGAGGCCAGGCCCGCGCCGAGCACCAGGTGGTTGGAGCCCCAGGCGTGGTCGGTGCCGGCGCTGGCGTTGGCTTTGAACACCCGCCCGAAGTCCGACATCGTGAAGGCGGTGACGTTGTTGGCCAGGCCCAGCGCCTTCATGGCGTTGTAGAAACCGGCCAGGGCCATGGCGAGATCGGCGTAGAGCGAGGCGTGGACGGCGACCTCGTTGGTGTGGGTGTCGTAGCCGCCCTGGCTGACGAAGAAGGTCTGCTTGGCGTGGCCCAGGGTGTTGCGGGCCTCGATCATCCGCGCCGCCCGCAGCAGCTGGCGGGAGATGTCGCTGGTCAGGGCCGCGCCGGTGTTCGGGTTCTTGAAGTACTGGTCCACCACCGAGGTGGTCGAGCTGATGATCGTGTTGGCCGTCGCCGCCTGGGCGTAGGCCGACGACATGCCCCGGCCGGTCAGGTCGGTCACCGCGCCGAACGCCGAGGCGTCCGAGAAGGTGTTCAGCGCCGCCTGGCGGGCCACGACGGCCGCGTCGGTGCTGGCGGCGTTGTAGCCGGTGCGGGTGATGCTACCGCTCGAGGGCAGGATCAGCGGCGACTTGCGGCTGCCCAGCAGGGCCAGCTGCGAGCCGGCGATCGAGACCAGCGGCGGCAGCTCGGCCGCGTCGGCGCGGTCGAGGATGCGGCCCATGTAGCCGTCGAGGTTCTTCTCGCGCGTCCGCATGCCCTGCCACTGGTTCTGCTGGTCCTCGTGGGACATCAGGTTCAGCGGCCGCAGGTCCGGGCGGGTCTGGTAGAGGCTCTTGGTCAGCGGCTGGAACAGGGTGCCGGTGTTGAGCACGACGCTCAGCGCGCCCTCGTCCCAGGCGGTCTTCAGCGGGGCCATGGCGGCGTTCAGGCCGAAGGCCGTGCCGGTCAGCGGGACCAGGCTGTCCTGCTTCAGGGCGATCGCGCCGCGCTGGCTGGCGTAGGCGGCGTAACGGTCGTCGTTGGGCACGACCATGTTCCAGGCGTCGTTGCCGCCGAACAGGAACACCCCGACCATCGCGCGATAGCTGGAGGTGTCGGCGATGGCGGCCGAGATGCCGATCTGGGTCAGGGCGGCGGTGGCGGAGGCGCCGGCCAGCAGCCGGCCGAAGTCACGTCGGGAAAGGGTCATGGCTCAGCGGTCGACTTGGAATTGCGGGGACGAGGCGACGATGTAGAGGGCGACCTGCGCCCGCTTTCGCGCCTGGACGGCGGGGTCGGTGTTCTTGACGGCGGCCATGGCCGACGACAGCGCGGCGCGCTGGGCCGAGGTCATGGTGCCGTTCAGGAACACGAGGTCGATGCGGTCGAGCATCTTGGCCTCGTCGGCGGCCAGGGCCTCCCACTCGGTCCACGGCAACTCGACGGCGGTCGAGCCGGTGATGGTCGACTGGACCTTGAACTCGGTGCGGGTGGCCTCGCCGGCCATGGTCCAGTCCCAGGCCAGGTTGTGGCGGGCGATCATGGTCGAGGTGGTCATCAGCTTGCTGACCGGGCTGGCTTCGCCCGCGCCCAGCGGCAGCGGGAAGTCGTAAGGGTAGAAGTTGAACACTGAGGTGGCGCGGAAAGGCATCTGGCCCAGGGCGTTGTCGCGGTAATAGAAGGCGTAGCCGTCCGACTTCAGGCCCATGCCGCGCGCGAGACCCGTCAGGAACAGCACCGGCTCCTTGACCTTGCCCGGGGTGGCGGCCGAGCCGCGCGCCTCGGTGTCGGTCAGGATCGCCTTGATCACCGCCTTCATGTCGCCGCGCACGCCCGCGCCGTTGTCGGCGAAGACCGCGGACACCCGGCCCACATAGGCCGGCGACGGGTTGGCCAGCACCAGCTGCTGGATCAGCCGCTTGCTGATGAACGGGGCGGTGTTGGGGTGGTTGAAGACGGTGTCGACCACGGTGTCGACATTGGCCTGGGGCGTGGCGTCGGCGGCGATGGTGGCGCCCAGGAAGGTCTTGGCCTTGGTGTCGAACCGCGCCGTGTTGACGATCATCGGCTTTGAGTAGTCGATCTTCGTGCCGTCGCTGATCGCCGCGCCGTCGAGGCGGGCGTAGGTCCAGCCCGTCAGGGCGCGGGCCACTTCCTTGACCTCGGCGTTGCTGTAGGTGGCGATCACCGCCCCGTCGGCGCCGGTCTTGGTCGTGCCGTCGGCGTTCAGCAGCACCGTGCCCACCGAGAACAGCTGCATCAGTTCGCGGGCGTAGTTCTCGTTGGGGGCCGACTTGTTGCTGTCGACCATGTCGAGGAAGTTGCCCATGAACGGGTTCAGGGTGACCTCGCGCAGGATGTCCTTGTAGTTGCCGAACGCGTTGCTCAGCAGGATCTGGTTGAAGGTCGCCAGGCCCGCGGTGGTGTGCACCTCCAGGTCCGAGGCCACGACGATCTGCGACAGGGCGAAGGCCACGCGCTGGCGCAGCTGGTCGTCCTTGCCCACGGCGTTGGAATAGAACCGCATCGACATCGGCAGGGCGCCGAAGTTGTCGCGGTTGCAGTTGTTGAGGTCGGTGCCGGTCAGGCCCTGGGCCGAGCAGAAGGTTGTCGCCACCGGCTTGGCGGCGATGTCGGCGTAACTGCTGCCGCTCAGGGCGAACTGCTGGTCGATCCAGGCCGAGGCGCTCTTGGCGGCCACGATCTGGTCGATCAGGGCCGGTGTCGGGCCGAAGGTGGCCTGCTTGGCCAGGCGCGCGGCCTCGGCCGCCGAGATCACCACGGGCGCGGGCGGGGTGGTCGGCGTCGTGCCGCCGCTGTTCTGGGGCGTCGACGACGAGCCGCCGCCTCCACCGCCGCCGCCGCAGGCCGAGAGCACGAGGGCGAGGCCTGCCCCCGCCGTGGACGCCAGAAGTTTCATACGCATTGCACAGAGGTTCCCGATCACGCCCGCGGGACGGGCGCGTTGAAGCTGGTGATGAGGTGGATGGAAGCGGCCGCTATCGGTCGATGAAGACGATCTCCCGGACGGCGCGGACGCCGTCCTGGCGATGGAGTTGGACGAAGACGTCGACGACGCGTTCGACATGGTCGATCACGTCCTGGCGTCGCAGGTTGGCGCCGGCCTGGAGGGCCATCAGCGCCAGCTGTTCGATGGCCCCGCGCGGGTCGTCGGCGTGGACCGTGGTCATCGAGCCGGGATGGCCGCTGGAGACGGCGCGCAGGAAGCTGAAGGCCTCCGCGCCGCGCAGCTCGCCCAGGATGATGCGGTCGGGCCGCAGGCGCAGGGAGGCTTGCAGCAGATCCTCGGTCCCGACCCGGGCCTGGCCCTGGTCGCCCTTGGCGGCCACCAGGCCGACGGCGTTGGCGTGGACGAGGCGGATCTCGGGCGCGTCCTCGATCAGGACGAGGCGCTGGTCGCGCGGCACTTCCTTCAGAAGGGCGTTGAGGAAGGTGGTCTTGCCGGTCGAGGTGCCACCGCTGACCACGATGTTCTTGCCCGCGCGCACCGCCGCCGACAGGAAGCCGCGCACGTCGCCGGCGTCGAGCAGGGCCCGCAGGGCCGCGTCGGGCCGGGCCAGGGGCGCGGTGGCGCGGTCGAAGGCGCCGGCCGCGGCGTAGTC
>NZ_QHJY01000141.1 GCF_003185805.1 Caulobacter sp. D5 | reverse complement strand
ACTGTCCGGCCGATCACCGAGCTCGCCCATGCCGACGCCACCGACCTGCAAGCCCGCGCAACCCGGCTGATCGCCCCCTTCGTCACCCGCCTGGCCAAGGGCCGGCCGTGGCTGACGATCAAGCAGGCCCTGGACGCCGAGGGTTCGATGATCCCGCCGGCCGGCGCCAAGACCTTCACCTCGGAGGCTTCCCTGGCCCTGGCCTACGACCTTCGGCGGCGGGCCGACGCGGTGATCACCGGCTCGGGCACGATCCTGGCCGACAGCCCGCTGTTCACCGTCCGCCGGGTTCCGGACCCGCGCCGCAAGCCGCGCCGCCTGGCGATCCTCGATCGTCGGGGCCGCACGCCAAGCGCCTATCTCGACGCGGCCCGGGCGCGAGGCTTCGCCCCCAGCCTGCACGGCGACATCCCGCAGACGCTGGCCGCCCTCGCCGAGGACGGGGTCATGGCGGCCCTGGTCGAGTGTGGCCCAACCCTGCTGGCCGCCTTCCTCGAAGCGGGCCTGTGGGACGAGCAGATCATCATTCGCCAGGGCCCGGAGGGCGACGCCGTCACCCGCGTCCTGGCCTGAGAAGGAGACCCCATGTTTTCCGGAATCGTCGAGCGCCTCGGGCAGGTGACGGCCGTCGAAACCGTCGCCGACGGCGCCGTGCGCCTGACCCTGGAGACGGGTTTTCCCGACCTTGCCCTGGGCGAGAGCGTGGCGGTCAACGGCGCCTGCATGACCATCGTCGAGAGCGATATGAGCGGCCGCGCCCAGGTGTTCGTCAGCGCCGAGAGCCTGGCGCGCACCAACCTCAAGGCCCTGGCGGTCGGCGGCTTCGTCAATCTGGAACGGGCCGTGACCCTGGCCACGCGGCTGTCGGGACATCTCGTCCAGGGCCATGTCGACGGCGAAGCCCGCGTGGCCTCGATCGTCCACGAGGACGGCGCCTGGAAGACCCGCTTCGACCTGCCAGCGGCCCTGGCCCCCTACTGCGTCGAGAAGGGCTCTATCGCCCTCAATGGAGTCAGCCTGACCCTCAATGCGGTGGAGCCGGTCGAGAACGGCCGCTTCGCCGTCGGGGTGACCCTGATCCCCCACACCTGGACCCACACCAACCTGCAGCACGCCGCGCCCGGCGACCCGATCAATGTCGAGGTCGACGTGCTGGCCAAATATGTGGAGCGGCTATGTCACGCCTCCCTGAACGCCTGAGCGTAGCGCTGGAGCGCCTCGAGACCGGCGGCATGATCATCCTCGTCGACGACGAGGACCGCGAGAACGAGGGCGACCTCGTCCAGGCCGCGCAGTTCGCCGACGCCGCCGCCGTGGCCTTCATGGCCAAGCAGGCCAGCGGCCTGATCTGTCTGGCCATGGCCGCGCCACTCATCGACCGCCTCGGCCTGCCGCCGATGGTCGCCGACAACCGCACGCGGCGCAGCACCGCCTTCGCCGTCTCGATCGAGGCGACGGAAGGCGTCGACACCGGCATCTCGGCCGCCGACCGGGCGCGGACCATCCAGGCGGCGGTGGCGGCGGGCGCCTCTCCCGCCGACATCGTCTCGCCGGGCCACGTCTTCCCGCTGCGGGCCGTGCCCGGCGGGGTGCTGGCCAGGGCCGGCCACACCGAGGCCTCGGTCGAGCTGGCGAAGATGGCGGGCCTCACGCCCGCGGCGGTGATCTGCGAGATCATGAACGACGACGGGACCATGGCCCGGGGGGACGATCTGGCCGCCTTCGCCCAACGCCAAGACCTGCCGATCCTCAGCATCGCCGAGCTGCGCGCCCACCTGATCGCCGCCGATCCGCCAGTCGAGGCGGTGGCGAGCGCCCGCCTGCCCACCCGCCACGGCCTGTTCGAGGCCCGGGCCTTCCGCAGCCGCCTCGATGGCGGCGAGCACCTGGCCCTGGTGCGGGGACCGCTGACCGGCTCGCCGCTGGTGCGGGTGCATTCCGAGTGCCTGACCGGCGACGCCTTCGGCTCGCGCCGCTGCGACTGCGGCGCCCAGCTGGACGCGGCGCTGGCGAAGATCGACGCATCCGGCAACGGCGTGCTGGTCTATCTGCGCGGCCACGAGGGGCGCGGCATCGGCCTGGCCAACAAGATCGCCGCCTACGCCCTGCAGGACCAGGGGCTGGACACCGTCGAGGCCAACCACGCCCTGGGCTTTCCCGAAGACGCCCGCGACTACGGCCCCGCCGCCGCCATCCTGCGGTCCTTGAGCGTCTGCGAGGTCCGCCTGCTCAGCAACAATCCGCGCAAGGCCAGGGCGCTGGAAGACCTGGGCGTCGCCGTGCGCGAGACCCTGCCGCTGGTCGTTCCGCCCGATCCGCTCAGCGCCGGCTACCTGGCCACCAAGCGCGCCAAGCTCGGCCACCGTCTTTCCGTCCCGCCTTCGAGGATCCCCGCATGACCGCTCCCCGCTTCGCCGTAGCCATCAGCCGCTTCAATCCCGAGGTCACCGGCGGCCTGCTGGCCGGGGCCCTGGCCGAGTTCGCCGAGCGCGGCGCGCCGGTCGCGGAGGCCGACGTCTTCGAGGCCCCCGGCGCCTTCGAGCTGCCGCTGATCGCCCAGGCCCTGGCGAGGACGGGCCGCTACGCCGGGGTCGCGTGCCTCGGCTGCGTCATCAAGGGCGACACCGCCCACTTCGAGTTCATCAGCGCCGGCGCGGCCTGGGGCCTGGTCAGCGCGGGCCTGGCCACCGAGACGCCGATCGCCTTCGGGGTGCTGACGACCTACACCGACGAGCAGGCGGAACTGCGCAGCCGCGACGACGCCGGCAACAAGGGCCGCGAGGCCGCGGCGGCCTGCGTCGAAGCGGCAACGACCTTGGCGGCGATCCGCGCGGCGGCGTGAGGTAGAAGCCCCCTCCCCCAAAGCTCGTCATCCCGGCCGTAGCGAAGCGGAGAGCCGGGATGACGAGCTTTGAGTTGCGAGGTTTCGGGCCCTCTCAGGCGTAGGTCACGTTCTCCAGCGAGAACACGAACGGCTTGGCGTCGGGCCCCTCGCCACCGCCGGTCATGACGATGTCGGCGCCGGCCATGCCGATCAGGTTGATCTCGGTGTTGACCTGCTGGACGACGGCGCTGGTCAGCGGCTCGCCCTCGCGCACCTGCGAGACCGCGCCGATCCAGATCGTCGGCTTGAAGGTGAAGATCACCTGGCTGCCGGGAAAGAGGGCGCGGGTCTGGACATAGGGCTTGCCGGCCCGGAACACCGTGACCCCGACCGAGCCCTGGGGCAGTTGGTTGATCACCCCGAAGGCCTCGGGCGAGGTGGTCTGGTCGGTGAGCTGCAGGCTCTCGCCCGAGTCCGTTCTGGTCACCGTGGCCACCTGGCCGTTCTCGATCGCCAATTGCGGCGAGACGTTGCCCCAGGCGTCGATCACCCCGATCGTCACCGCCGCCGGCCAGACGAAGGGATGGCTCCAGCCGGGCGCGCAGTTCTGGATCACCAGCCAGGCGGACGAGGCCTCGTCGGCGGCCGGGGTCACCGGCTTGCCGAACACCAGCACCTGGGTTCCGGGGCCGCCGTTGGAGCGGTTGACGAAGTTGAGCTTCACCGCCGGGCCGGTCGAAGACGCGGCCGCCGTCAGGGGCTCGGACTGGGCCTCGGGCTCGGCGGTCACGGCCGGGGCGGGCGGCGCGGCGACATCCTCGGCCAGGGCGGAGACGGGAACCGGATCGGTCGCGCCGTTGGCGCTCTTGGCGGTGATGGTGTCCATGGTCGTGCCTCCCCGGCGGCGTTTTCACAATCGAGGATAGCATACAACCAAGGCGAAAGCCGTTGGCAAGATCGCCGTTTCAGCTTCGGCCGCTCAAGACCTTCATCAGCGCCAGGCGTGCATGCACCGCCTCGCCCGCGGCCGGACCGGCGGCGTAGGCGAAGTCCGCCCCGTCGATCGGCTTGCCGCTGCGGGCGTCGACCACCACCGGCTGCGCCGTCTGGCCCGTCTCGCGATCGACCAGGCAGCTGGCGATCCCCTCCTTGGCGAGATGGCGGTTGCCGAAGGCCAGCAGCGCCGTCAGCACCGGCCCGAAGTCGCGGCCCATTTCCGTCAGCACGTACTCGTGGCGCACCGGCCGGTCCTGATAGGGCCGCCGCTCGAGAAAGCCGGATTCTACAAGCGCCCCGAGGCGCTTGGTCAGAATGTTCGGCGCGACCCCGAGGCTCTTTTCGAAGGCGTCGAAACGGGTGAGGCCGTGGAAGGCGTCCCGCAGGATCATCAGGCTCCAGACGTCGCCGACGCGTTCCAGCGTGCGGCCGACGGGGCACTGTCCGGGATCGAAGGCGCGCGTGGTCATGGACGAAAGATAGGGGCTGGCTAGCAAAATGAAAGCCGGTCACTTGCAATTCGAAAGTAACTTGCCATCTGCAAGTCACGCCGGGCCGAGCGCCGAGGCGACAACCATCCCGAGGGGATAGAGACCATGAGCAAGCAACAGTTTCCCGGCGCGGCCCTGGTGACGGGCGCCTCCACCGGCATCGGCGCCACCTATGCCGACCGCCTGGCCAGGCGCGGCCACGACCTCGTGCTGGTCGCCCGCGACGCCAAGCGCCTCGCCGACCTGGCCGAACGCCTGAAGGCGCAGACCGGCGTGAAGGTCGACGTCATCCAGGCCGACCTGACGAACGCCGCCGACCTGGCCCGCGTCGAGGCCCGGCTGCGCGACGACGCGTCCATCGACCTCCTGATCAACAACGCCGGCGCGGCCCTGGCCGGCGACTTCGTCGACCAGGACCTCGACAAGATCGACAACCTGATCCAGCTGAATGTGGTGTCGGTGACCCGTCTGGCCCATGCGGCGGCCGGCGCCTTCACGGCCCGCGATCGCGGCGCGATCGTCAACATCTCGTCGGTGGTCGGCCTGCTGCCGGAGTTCCGCTCGCCGGTCTACGGCGCGACCAAGGCCTATGTGACCTACTTCACCCAGGGCCTGCGCAGCCAGTTGCCGGAAAGCGTGAAGCTGCAGGCCGTGCTGCCCGGCGCCACCCGCACCGAGATCTGGGACCGTTCGGGAAGCGGCGGCGCCGACGCGCTGGATCCCTCGACCCTGATGGAGGTCGGCGACCTGGTGGACGCGGCCCTGGCGGGCTTCGACCAGGGCGAGCTGGTGACCATCCCCTCCCTGCCCGACGCCGCCGACTTCGCCGCCTATGACGGCGCGCGGCTGAAGCTGGCGCCGAACCTGTCGCGCGACCGTCCGGCGGCCCGCTACCGGGTTCCCGAACACGCCTGAGCCCTGGACGGCGGCGGTCCGGAACGAAAGCCGCCGCCGTCCGCTCCCCCTTCGCCAGCTGGGAGGCGCGCCATGTCCGTCATCGCCAATCTCGACGAGTTCATCCTGGAGGAGTCCGAGCACGGCATCTTCCTGACGCTCACCGCCGACGACGACCAGACCCTGCGCGTCCGCGTGACCCTCGACGACCTCGAAGAGATCATGGAGGTCATCGACGAGGTGTTCGGCGTCGAGGTCGAGGCGGCCAACGACGAGGTGGACGGGTAGGCCGCAGAAACCCTCTCCCTGAAGGGGGAGGTGTCGGCGAAGCCGACGGAGGGGGATGTAGCTTCAGAGCCAGCAGCCGCCTCAGAGGCAGCAGGAACTTCCCCCTCCGGCCCTCCGGGCCACCTCCCCCTTCAGGGGGAGGATTTGATCAGCCGACTTCCACCGTCAGGTGCCGCAGCTCGTGCACCGGGACCAGCCGGCCGCGCACGGCCTCGGCGGTCAGGCCCGCCACGCTGACGATGGCGGCGTGGGCCTGGGGCCCGACCTTCCAGACGTGGAGGTCGAGGATCCGGGCGTCGCCAGGGCCTTCGACCAGTTCGCGCACCTCTTCGGCCACGTGGTCGTCGGTGGTGTCGAGCAGGACGGCGGCGGTGTCGCGCATCAGGCCGATGGCCCAGCGGCCGATGACCACCGCCCCGACCACGCCCATGATCGGGTCCAGCCAGGTCCAGCCGAACTGACGGCCGGCGACCAGGGCGACGATGGCCAGCACCGAGGTCAGGGCGTCGGCCAGCACGTGCATGTAGGCCGAGCGCAGGTTGTTGTCGTGGCCATGCCCATGGTGCGCGTGGTCGTGGTGCGCGTGGTCATGGCCGTGGTGGTGGTCGTGACCATGGTGATGCCCATGATGGTGGCCGCCCGACAACAGGGCGGCGCTGGCCAGGTTCACAGCCAAGCCGACCACGGCGATGACGATGGCCTCCATGAAGGCGATCGACGACGGCTCGAACAGCCGCCGCACCGACTCCACGCCAACGCCGATGGCGATCACCGCCAGCACCAGGGCAGAGGCGAAGCCGGACAGGTCGCCGACCTTGCCGGTGCCGAAGCTGTAGCGGGCGCTCGTGGCGTGTTTGCGAGCATAGGCGTAGGCGGCGGCCGCCACGGCCAGGGCGCCGGCGTGGGTGGCCATGTGGAAGCCGTCGGCCAGCAGGGCCATCGAGCCGGTCCACCAGCCGGCCAGGATCTCGACCACCATCATCACGGCGGTCAGCGCCACCACCCACAGGGTGCGGCGGGCGTTGGCGTCGTGGTCGGCGGCCAGGAAGACGTGGTCGTGCTGATGCGGGGGCGCGGTGACGGCGGTCATGTCGGATCTCATTTGGAATAGCGGCGGAAGGCCTCGATCACCTCGGCCGCGCCCTTTTCGCGCTCGGCGTCTGTAAGGCCCGGAGCGGCCACGTGCTCACGCAGGTGGGCCTCGACGATCTCGTCCAGCAGTCCGTTCAGCGCGCCGCGGGTGGCGGCGACCAGATGCAGGGTCTTGGCGCAGTCGTGGTCGCCCTCGATCGCGCGTTCGATCGCCGCGACCTGGCCGGCGATGCGGCGCACGCGCTTGAGCAGGGCGTCGTTGTCGGTGGAGAGGTGAGCCATAGCATACCCCCCTATAGTATATGGGCGACCGGCGGAACCCGCTCTCTTCCGTAAAATCCCCGCGAAAGCGGGGACCCAGGTGTTTTATCGTCGAGCGCGGCGGGTTGCAGAAAAAGCCTGGGTCCCCGCTTTCGCGGGGATTTTACGGGGAAGGGGTCAGCGCCCCGAGGCCTTCACGATCTCCCCCAACCGCTCGTCGAAGGCCCGGGTCGCCTGGACCACCGTCGCCACCGAGCCCTTGAAGAAGGGCTGGGGGATGGTTTCGAAGTCATCGGTGGGCTGGTGGTATTCGGGGTGATCCTCGACGCCGAAATAAACCCACGGCACGCCCTTCTCGGCGAAGGCGCCCTGGTCGGACTGGAAGGTCCAGTTGTTGTCCTTGCCCTGGGCGTCGGTGTCGTGGCCCTGCTTGAGGGTCACCGGCGCGGTCCTGGCGACGTCGTCGAGGATGGGCTTGAGGAACGGCTGCGGCGAGGATCCGGAGACGTAGAGCTCGCCCTTGGCGTTCTTGCTCAGCATGTCGAAGTTCACCGCCAGGCCGATGCTCGCCAGCGGGACCGAAGGTTCGGCGGCGAAGGCCTTGGCGCCGCGCAGGCCGCTCTCCTCGGCGTCGAGGGCGACGATCAGCACGTCGTGCCTGGGCGGCTTTTCCTTGAAGGCCTCGGCCACGGCCAGCAGACCCGCCACGCCCGAGGCGTTGTCGTCGGCGCCGTTGTAGATCTGGCCGTTCCTGACCCCGATATGGTCGTAGTGGGCGGTGACCAGCAACGTCTTGCCGCCGCCTTCCGTCCCCTTGATCCGGGCCACGAGATTGACGCCGGTGACCGTCACGCCGTCCTTGCGCTTGAAGCGGAACGGCCGCTCGAAGCCCTCGCCGATCGGCGCCAGGCCGATGCCCTTGAAGCGCTCCAGGATATAGGTGCGCGCCAGCTGCGAACCGGGCGAGCCCACCGCCCGCCCCTGCATGGCGTCGGCCGACAGGATCCTGACGTCGTCGAGCGCCAGGTCCCCCGGACCGGCCAGGGCGGGCGCGGCGAGGCCGGCCAGGACCGTCGCGAAGACGAACGCGGAAGCGGTTGCGAAGGGCGTGCGCATCGAATTTTCCAAATGCCGGATCACTGCATGGCCTTGGCCAGCCACTGGTCGTCGGTTTGATCACCGGCCCGGCGCTCGCGCAACCAGCGGACGGTGAGCGGCGCGCCGCCGGACAGGGACTCGCTGCGCCGAGCCGCGTCGCGCAGACCGTCCAGATCGCGGACGCGGCAGCCGCCGCCGCTCATCTCCACGCTGGGCCACGGCGCGGCGGTGACCCCCGCCCCGCCTCTGCCGGACGGCGCTCGCGGCGCCGGTGGACCGCAGAGCACCGGCCAGACCGCGATCTCGACCGGCCTGCCCCGCGCATCCCGACGGGTCGGCCGCAGCACATGATAGGTGTAGCCGCCGCTATCGCCCGGCGGAGACGACAGGCTGGCCTGCAGGATCATCGGCTCTCCGGCGGCCAGCAGGTAGTCGATCCCCACCGCATCCCCCTCGCCTTCCGAAACCGTCAGCTTTCCGGCCATGCGCCCGGAGAGCAGCACGGGCCGCGCGCAGTCGGGCCACTGACCGGTAGGCTTGGCCAGATCGATCCCGCACGCCTCCTCGGGGCTGACCATCACCCACCAGCCCGCACGGGGCGCCTCGCGGGTCGCCGCGTCCTTGGCGCCGAACAGGGGCTGCGGGGAAATCACCTCGCCGCCGCAGCCGCCCAGCAGCGATGCGCCCGCCAGGGCCAGCGCCGGCCCCAACGCCGACCAGAGTCGTGGAAGCTTCATCGAGGCCCGCCATGGAATCGCGTTTCACGCTTCTCATCGCCCGGGAACACTTCCCGGTCGAGACCCGACCCAGCTACTCCCGGCCTTCCTGCGGTTCTTCATCAGGGGCCGCGTCACGAAGCCATTGGTAGGTGATGAGATCGCCATAGAGGTCGCGATCCTCGGCCGAGGCGGCCCGGATGGCGTCCTTGCCGTCGACCAGACAGGCGTGACGGACGGGGTCCCAGCGCACGCCAGGCTGCTTGGACGTCTTGCCGTCCTCGGGGACCTCGCACCAGATCGGCCAGAGGTGGAGACGCGTAACCCGCCCCCGCGCGTCACGGGCCGTAATCCCGACGCCGACATAGCTGCGCCAATGGGTCGAATAGGCCTCGTCCAGATCTATGAAGCCGCCGAACTTTTCGTCGTACTCCTGGTCGAGCCGCAGCATCGGCGGATCGCCAGGCACGAGGCGAAGCGGCATGCGCAGGATCTCGCCGTCGACCCGGCTCAGCACCTCGCCGCCGCGCACGAGCACCGTGGAACAGCCGGCTTCGTTCTTCGAGCAGCCCAGGCTCCAGACCCCCTCGCGCACCACCAGCGGCGGCGGGGGCGCGGCCACGGCGGCGGCGGCCAGCAGGGCGGCGATCATCGGCGCACCTTGGCGAAGTCGTCGGTGCGCGCCTCGCGGATCCAGCGGAAATGCATGCCGTCCTGCTGCGCCCGGCTACGCCTCGCCGCTTCCCGCACGGCCGCCGGTCCATCGACTATACATCCCCCCTGCGGGTCCTGACGCACGCCGGGCCAGGGAGCGTCATGCTCGCCTTCCGGTCCGCAGGTCACGAGATAGAGCAGCAGCGCCGTGACACCGCCTTCCGGATCGCGCCCTTCGACCTCGAGCGCGAAATACATGTGGTCGCCTTTCGACTTCAACGGCTGCGCCGGATCGTCGAAAGGGTTCTCCGGCAAGCGGGTCTGCACGATCAGCGGCACGCCATCGACGACAACATAGGGCCATGAAGCCCAATAATAGCGTCCGACGCGGGCGTCCTCCTCATGGAGCGACAGGGCCTCTCCCCGGCGCACGAGGAGGGTGTCGCTTTTGGCGCAGCGCGGCCACCCGGCCAGCGGGCGTTGACTTGGGATCCGGCAGTCCTCGCCCGAGGCTACCCACAGACCCTCGCGCAAACGCGGCGCGTCGCCGACATCGGCCGGACCGAATATCGGCTGGTCCGTGGTAAGGGGCGAACACCCGCCCAGTCCCATCGCGATCGTCGCCGCGACCACTACCGCCAACCACCGCATTACGCCCACCTCACGTAAGATTCACGGATGCGTGATCGTTGCGTGAGATCGCGTTATCGTCAAGCGCGATCGACGGCGGGCGCTCGCCCCTGCGTCGATTGCACCTGAGCGCGACAACCGTCATATGCGCGATCTTAAGGTTTATCGGGCATCTAGCCCTTCCAAGGATCGGAGACTCCGCCCCATGCCCATGGCGCCCGACGTGCTCGAAGCCCGCCTGAACGCGGCCTTCCCGGACTCCGAGATCGTACTGACGGACCTCGCCGGCGACGGCGATCACTACAAGGCGCGCATCGTCTCGCCCGCCTTCCGCGGCCTGAGCCGTGTCAAGCAGCACCAGATGGTCAACCGCGCCCTGGCCGACGTGCTGGGCGGCGAGCTGCACGCCCTGGCGCTCGAAACCGCCGCCCCCACGGAGTAAGGCCCTTGCGCTACCGTCCGTTCGGCAAGGAAGGCATGGCGATCTCGGCGATCACGCTGAGGCTGGCCGACCATCCGCGCATGGGCGGCAAGGACTGGCGCAACCTGATCTTCACGGCCCTCGAAGCCGGCATCAACAGCTTCGAGGTGCACGGCTCGTCCAACGCCCTGCTGGAGGGCGTGGGCGAGTCCCTGACCACCATCGAGCGGCGGCTGCTGTTCGTGGGCTGGCGCCTGCGCAGCGGCGGCGAGTTGCTGAGCGCCCAGGCCGCGCACGACATGGTCGACCTGGCTGTCGAGCGCTGCGGCCTGTCCTATGTGAACCTGGTCACGGTCGACGACCCGGGCTCGGCCTTCCCGCCCTCGGCCCTGGCCGCCCTGCTGGGCCTGCGCCAGTCGGGCCTGATCCAGTCCCTGGGCCTGGCCAGCCGCGGCGACAGCCAGGAGCGCCATCTGGCGACCGGCGTGTTCGACGCCCTGGCCGCGCCGTTCAACCTGTCTTCGGGTTGGGTCGACCGCCACCGCGTCCGCAACGCCTTCGGCCGCGACGTGGCGGTAATCGGCGAGGACTTCTGGCCCCAGTCGATCCGCGACCGCGAAGCCCGGCCGATCTTCAAGAAGCCGTCCCTCTGGCGTCGCCGCACCGATCCGCTGGCCAATCTGGGCGGCTACGACTTCCTCGACAGCACCCCCGGCTGGACCGGCCAGGAGCTCTGTCTCGGCTACGCCCTGACCGAGCCGTCGCTGGCCACGGTGCAGGTGATCACCCACAAGCGCGACAAGCTGGAAGCCCTGGCCCGGGTGACCGAGCGCGACCTGCCGACCGGCTGCGCCGCCCAGATCGAGATGGCGCGGTTTTCGGCCGAACAGGCCGATGGGGCCAAGCGCCGCGCTTGACCCGGGGCCTTGCGGCGCCTAGCTGAGAGGCTACGCCCAAGGAATTCCCCGTCATGACCGAAGTCGCCGCCTCTCCCGCCATCGAATTCATCGCCAAGACCGTGGCCGAGCACCCGGTGGTGCTGTTCATGAAGGGCGTGCCCGACCAGCCGCGCTGCGGCTTCTCGTCGGTGGCCGTGCAGATCCTCGACCACCTCGGCGTCGAGTTCGTCGGCGTCGACGTGCTGCAGGACGACGAGCTGCGCCAGGGCATCAAGACCTTCACCGACTGGCCGACCATCCCGCAGCTCTACGTCAAGGGCGAGTTCGTCGGCGGCAGCGACATCGTCCGCGAGATGTTCCAGTCGGGCGAACTGAAGACCCTGCTGGTCGACCAGGGCGTGATCTCGGCTTGAGCCGACTGTTCGTCCCGCCCGGCGACGCCTATCCCCTGACCTTCGAGCCGAAGGCGTCGGACATCGACGCCAACGGCCACGTCAACAACGTGGTCTATCTGGGCTGGGCCCAGGACCTGGCGATCGCTCATTGGGAGGCCTGGGCTTCGGAAGAAGAACGGGCCCCCTGGAGCTGGGTGGCCCGCCGCCACGAGATCGACTACCGCCGCGAATTGCTGCCGCACGAGGTCGCCACCGGCTACACCTGGGTCGGCGAGCTGAAGGGCCCGCGCTTCGAGCGCTATGTCCGCATCGACGGCCCCGACGGCGAGATGTGCGCCCAGAGCCGCACCGACTGGGTGCTGATCGACATCGCCGCCAAACGCCCTGCCCGCGTGCTGCCCTGGATGATCGAGCGCTTCACGCCGAAGGGGTGAGGCTTCGCGGTTGACGTCAGCGCCGCGCAGATTCCAAGCTGGGCCGGCATGAAGCGCCTTCCCCTCCTCCACTCTTTGCTGATGGCGCTTGCCCTTACGGCCGTCGCCTGTTCACCGAAGCCCTCCGCCCCTGCGGTGACGCCGCCGCGCCCGGAGCAACTGAAGGCTGTCGCCGAGTCCTGCGGCGCACCGCAGGAATGGTTCTCGGTCGGTCCGGATGGACGAGTACTGGTGATCACATCGGGAGACGTTCCCTACGACCGGATCGCGTGTGTGCATCGCGAACTGGAGAGACAGGGCGTTCCCGGCAAGGTTGGCATGATCATGGACGATCCGCGTTAGGCGTCCGCCTCACCCCACAGGATTGAGCACCCGCACGGCACGGGCGTCGGCGATCCCGAGCTCGCCCCAGCCGAACCGCACCTCGGCTTCGCCCGGCGCCGCGCCCGTCCTGCAGGTCTCCAGTCGCCGACGGGCGAAGGCGACGTCGGGAACGCCGCCCTTCCTGTCGACAAAGAAGCGCAGGTCTTCCTTGCGCAGGCAGCCCTGCGACTTCAGGCCGATTACCAGGCCGTCGGCCTCCGATCGGACGGCCAGCAGGGGTTCGAGTTCGCCATAGAGATCCGGGTCGCCCGGCAGCAGCTTTGGCGGCCGTGACGGTACGGCGGCGCAGCCTGAGAGCAAGAGCCCGGCCAGCAGCACGCGGCGGTTGAAAAAGACGCCCATGGCCGCCAAGGTCGCCCGGCGCGAGGGTGCGCGCAACCGTGGGGCCTGTGGAAATGCGTGGAAAGTCTCTGGCGTGGGCGGCGGCGGGCTTGTGTCTGGCCGCCGGATCGGCGCGCGCCGAAAATCCGAAACTGGATGACGAAATCGCCCGGCTAACGACCGTGGGCAAGATCCCCGGCGTGGCCGTGGCCGTGATCGAGAACGGCAAGGTCGCCCACGTCACGGCGATGGGCGTGCGCAACCAGAAGGGCGATCCCCTGACGCCTCAGACGGTGATGTACGCCGCCTCGCTGACCAAGACGACCTTCGCCTATTACGTGATGATGCTGGTCGACGAAGGGAAACTCGACCTCGACAAGCCGATCGCCGAAACCCTCCCCAAGCCCCTGCCCGACTACAAGGCCTATGCCGACCTCGCCGCCGATCCGCGTTGGCGCAAGATCACCCCGCGCATGCTGCTGACCCACTCAGCGGGCTTTCCCAACTTCCGCTGGCTGAACCCCGACGAGAAGCTCGACATCAAGTTCGAGCCCGGCAGCCGCTACGCCTATTCGGGCGAGGGCCTGAACCTGATGCAGTTCGTCATCGAGCAGGGCCTGGGCCTGAAGGTCGGCGAGGACATGGACAGGCGCCTGTTCAAGCCCCTGGGCATGAGCCGCTCGGGCATGGTCTGGCGCGACGACTTCGCGACCGACCTGGCCGATGGTCGCCAGGCCGACGGCAAGTGGGAGGGCCACGACGACCGCTCCAGCGTCAAGGCGGCCGGCTCGCTCGACACCACGATCGACGACATGGGCAAGCTGGCGGCGGCCATGGCCGGCGGCTGGGGCCTGTCGAAGAAGGCCCGCGCCGAGTTCTCGCGGGGCAGCCTGGCGATCCCGGCCGCCTACCAGTTCCCGCCCTTCACCGAGGACAAGAACCCCGACAACGCCAGGATCAAGCTGGCGGCCGGCGTCGGCGTCGTCACCTTCGACGGGCCGCAGGGCCACGCCTTCTTCAAGGGCGGCCACAACGACATCACCGACAACATGCTGGTCTGCGTCGAGAAGCGCCGTCGTTGCGTGGTGGTGCTGACCAACGCCGGCGACGGCCAGCGGATCATCCCGTCGATCGTCAAGGCGGCCCTGGGCGAGACGGGCCTGCCGTGGGGCTGGGAATACACCCGGTTGCTGCCGGTCGAGGCGCCCTAGCCGCCCGGCCGCTCCAGCGCCTCGGCGTCGTCGACCACGGCGCTCTCGGGCGTGGTGGTCAGGATGGCGCCGGCCGAGGCGGCGACGATGCAGGCGATGGCGCCCCACTGCTGCAGCGACAGGTGCTCGGCCAGCACGAAGAGGCCGGCCAGGGCGCCGATCGCCGGCTCGACGCTGAGCATGACCCCGAAAGTGCGCTTGGGAATGCGCTTGAGGGCGATCATCTCCAGCGAATAGGGCACGGCGCTGGAGCAGACGGCGACCACCAGGCCCAGCAGCATCAGGCGCGGGTCGAGCAGGGCTGTCCCAGCTCCGGCGACGCCGAACGGCACGACGATCAGGGCCGCCACGCTCATGCCCAGCGCCACCGAGCGGCCGCCGTGCAGATGGCCCAGGCGCTTGCCGGCGACGATGTAGAGCGCCCAGCAGACGGCGGCGGCCAGGGCGAAGGCCACGCCGACCGGGTCCAGCGCCGGCCCGCCCAGTTTCAGCGGCAGAAGCAGCATCAGACCGAAGGCGGCCAGGCCGATGCACAGGAAGTGGCTGGGCTTGCGCGCGTGCAGCAGCGACAGGCTCAGCGGCCCCATGAACTCGATGGCCAGGGCCACGCCCAGCGGGATGGTGCGCAGGGCCATGTAGAAGCTGAGGTTCATCACCCCCGTGGCCGCGCCGTAGAAGACGACGCCCATGAGGTCGCGCCGGCTCAGCGGAAAGCGCCAGGGCCGCCACAGCACCAGCAGCAGCAGGGCCGCGAAACCGACCCGGTAGGCGCTCGTGCCCTGCGCCCCGACCAGCGGGAACAGGCTCTTGGCGAACGAGGTGCCGCCGGCCAGCGTCACCATGCCCCCGAACAGGGCGGCATAGGGCAGCAGCGCGTCGAGCGCGGGACGGCGGAGGGCGGCGGCGGACATGCTCGGAAAATAGGCGTCGATCCTCGACGCTTCTCGCCGAAATTCGTCGTATACCGCCTGAAACAGGCGATATCGGAGGCCCGAATGACGAAATCCGTCACCCTCGACAATTTCGACCGCAAGCTTCTGGAACTGGTCCGCCGCGACAACCTCGAACCGGCCCGCAGCCTGGCGCAAAAGGTCGGCCTGTCGGAAAGCGCCGTGCTGCGCCGCCTGCGGCGGCTGCGCAAGGAAGGCGTGATCGTCGCCGACGTGGCCATCGTCGATCCCGCGCGGCTGAACGCGGGCCTGACCATGCATGTGCTGGTCGAGATGGAGCGCGAGGGCAGCGCCCTCTTCAACGCCTTCGCGGCCGGGGTGGCGGCCCGCAAGGAGGTGCTCAGCGCCTGGCACGTGACCGGCAGCACCGACTTCCTGCTGACCGTGACCGTGCCGACCATGGAGGCCTACGAGGCCTTCACCCACGAGGTGCTGAACGACGACCGCCGGGTGCGCTCGTTCATCACCCTGGTCGGCATCCGCGAGATCGTGCGGCTGGATCCGTCGCGCGCGCCGCTGGTGGAGTGAGCGCCGCCAAAAACATCCCAAAGGTGGAATACGCCGACACAGCATCCGCAAAGGTTGTTGACGACGACGTCGGATGGATGTCGAAATCGACGTAACAAATGTCGGGAGGCGAACTCATGAAGGCGCACGTCATCGCGATCGGCCTGGCCCTGGCTTCGGCGCTCGCCACGGCCGGCGGCGCGGCCGCCAGCACCTGGCACTGGGCCCAGGCCTCGACCAAGGAAGACGCCATGCGCGCGGCGAGCGCCGAAGCCGAGGCCAAGGCCAGGCGCAAGGGCACCTGCTACAAGCCCGCCGCGACCCTGGACAAGTGCCGCCAGACCGCCGACGGCTTCAGCTGCCGCGCCGACAGCGCCGACATCATGAGCACCTGCCTGGCGTGGGACGACTGGGTGACGATGCCGATACGCCTGCGGCCCATGGGTCCGGTGGGCCCCTTCCCGGAACAGTGGTTCTCGGCCCGACCCCAGTCGGTCTATCCCAGCACCTACGTGTCTTACCCGTACGCACCCGGCGTCTACGTCCCGCCGCCGCCGTTCCCCTCGCAGTGAGCCCGGACGCCTGACTGCGGGATCCGCGCATGCTCGGCGACGCCGCCCCGATGGGCTTCCTCGCGGTCAGCGACTTCGGGGATGCGCGCCTTCTACGAGGGCGGCCGGGGTGACGACCTAATGTTACGGCAAGAACGGCGGCGGGGCTCCCCTGACGCCTTTTCCTAGCTCCACGGCCCCGGCTTGCGGCTGGGCGCGCTGGTCGGCACGGCCGTCTCGAGGCGCTGGCGCGTCCCCAGCCCGATCGCCAGCTTCAGCAGGGCCTCGATCCGGTTGTGGGTGGCCGGGTGGGTCGAGAACAGGTTGTCGGCGCCGCGGCCGGCCAGCGGGTTAATGATGAACATGTGGGCCGTGGCCGGGTTGCGCTCGGCCTCGTGGTTGACCACGCCGCCGCGGGCGTAGGCGTCGATCTTCTCCAGCGCGCGGGCCAGACCCCGGTTGTCGCCGGCGATCTGCGCCCCCACGCGGTCGGCCTCGTATTCGCGCGAGCGGCTGATGGCCATCTGCACCAGCATGGCGGCGATCGGCGCCAGGATCGCCAGGGCGATGGCCCCGATGATCCCGCCCGGACGCTCGTCGTCCTCGCGCGAACCGCCGAAGAAGAAGGCGAAGTTGGCCAGGGCCGAGATCGCGCCGGCGATGGTCGCCGTCACGGTCATGGTCAGGGTGTCGCGGTTCTTCACGTGGGCCAGTTCGTGGGCCATGACGCCGCGGATCTCGTCGCGGTCGAGCATGGCCAGCAGGCCCGTGGTGGCGGCCACGGCGGCGTTTTCAGGGTTGCGGCCGGTGGCGAAGGCGTTGGGCTGGTCGCTGTCGATGATGCAGACGCGCGGCATGGGCAGGCCGGCGCGCAGAGCCAGGTCGCGCACGTCACGGGCGTAGTTTCGCACCAGCGGCTCGGGGTGGCTGTCGTCGACCTCGACCGCGCCGTAGGCCCGCAGCACGATCTTGTCGGCGTTCCAGTAGGAGAAGAGGTTCATGCCGGCGGCCAGCACGAAGGCGATCAGCATGCCGGTCGCGCCGCCGATCATGTAGCCGGCCCCGGCGAACAGGGCCGTCAGGCCGGCGAGCAGGGCGAAGGTCTTGAAGTGGTTCATGGCCTTTGAGGGTGTGGGTCAGTCGAAGATGTCGAAGAGGTCGAAGCGCTTCTTCTTGTGATGGCCGTGACGGCGATAATCGTCGTCATGGTCGTAGCGCTTGCGGTCGTCGTGAGGCTTGCGACCATCGTGACGCTGGTCGCGCCAGCTGTCGTCGTAGCGACGCGGTTCGGGGCGCTGCTCGTAGGTGGGCTGGGCGCGATTGAAGGGCGAAGGCGAGGATTGGGGCGCGGCTTGCGGCGCGGGCGCGCCCTGCGCGTCCTCGCGCTCCAGGGCCATCAGCTTTTCCAGCTCGCCGCGATCGAGCCACACGCCCCGGCACTTGGGGCACATGTCGAACTCGACGCCGGCGCGTTGCACGGCCTGCATGGAGCCGTCGCAGTTGGGGCACATCAGAAGGGGCATGGTCGGTCGGGTCCCTGTTCCAAGAGTGGACGGGTGTTCCCGACGTCAGGTCCGGCACGAGGGGGGAGGGAAACCCGGACCCAGACATCGAGAACACCCGATGCGGTCCGACATCACGCGCGTTGTGTCCCACAACGCTGCGCCAGAGGGGCCCGGCCCGCTCAAGGGAGATAGGGAGGGGTTTTGGGAGTTCAAGGGGTCGAAACCCTCTCCCTGAAGGGAGAGGTGTCGGCGAAGCCGACGGAGAGGGTGGTACTGAGGCGGCAAGGATGGAACGAACTTCCGCAGCCCCTTCCCCCTCCGGCCCTTCGGGCCACCTCCCCCTTCAGGGGGAGGGATAAAAAAAGGCCCCGGATTGCTCCGGGGCCTTTTCCGATCTCTTGCGAGTTCGACGCGTCTTACGAAGCGTAGAATTCGACGACGAGGTTCGGTTCCATCTTCACCGGGTACGGAACTTCCGACAGTTCCGGAGCGCGGACGAAGGTGGCCGACAGGCCCTTGGCGTCGACCGAGACGTACTCGGCGAAGTCACGCTCGTTCGAGGCGACGGCTTCGAGCACGAGAGCCATGTTGCGCGACTTTTCGCGAACCGCGATCACGTCGCCCGGCTTGCAGCGGTACGAAGCGATGTTCACGCGCTTGCCGTTCACGGTCACGTGGCCGTGGTTCACGAACTGGCGGGCGGCGAACACGGTCGGCACGAACTTGGCGCGGTAGACGATGGCGTCCAGGCGCGACTCGAGCAGCGCGATCAGGTTTTCCGAGGTGTTGCCCTTGCGGCGGGCGGCTTCCTCGTAGGTGCGCGAGAATTGCTTCTCGGTCAGGTTACCGTAGTAGCCCTTCAGCTTTTGCTTGGCGCGCAGCTGCAGACCGAAGTCCGACACCTTGCTCTTGCGACGCTGGCCGTGCTGGCCCGGGCCGTAGGACCGCTGGTTGACCGGCGACTTGGGCCGGCCCCAGAGGTTCTCGCCCATACGGCGATCGATCTTGTACTTGGCGCTATGGCGCTTCGACATAGGTCACTCTTTATATCGATCCGGGCCGGTCCTCCCTAGGGAGGGCGATTGCAACGGCGGCGTCGGGTCATTCCGTCATAAGGTCGTCGCGCCGCGCGGCGAGCCGGCGGCGTGAAGGCGCGGTTTATGACGGAGGGGCGACGGGGAGTCAACGGCGGGCGCGGTTCTGGGCCGGTCCCCCAGGCTTTAACGGATGTCCTCGTTGAGCAGGCGAGGCCGCAACCCAGCCTCTTCGACAGCGCGGATCACTTCGAACACCTCGGCGTAAGGCGTGTCGGGGTCGGCCCGCACCTCGACCAGCGACCAGCCGGCCGCCTGGGACGTCTCGTGCAGCGCGTCGGCGAACCGCTCGCGCGTCACGGCCTGCTCGCCGACGAACCAGCGGCCGTCATGAATGGATACGTAGGTTCTCTCGCGCGGGAACGCATCCATCGCCGGCGGTCGCGCGGCGGGAATGTCCAGCCGCAACTGTCGGTCCGGCCGTCCCGCCAGGGTCAGGGCGGTCACGCCCGCGACCAGGGCCAGCAGCACCCCGACCAGCGGCGTCAGATCGACGGCCGCCATCGGCCCGCCGGACCGCCGTCCCGCCAGCCGCGCCATCAGTGGATCTCCTCGTTGATGAACTGGGCCTGGAAACCCTTCGCGTTCAGGCTGCGCACCGCCCAGACGATCGTCTCGTAACGCACCTCGGGGTCGGCCCGCAGGGAGACGACGTCGCTGTTCTGGGCCCGCGCCCTGACAACGGCCCGGCCCACCGCCTCGTCAATCCCCGAGACGCGGTCGGGTCCCAGATAGACCGTCCCGTCCCGCTGAACGAAGATCGTCACCGGCAAAGGAAGTCCCGCCCACTCGTCGGCCGGCGGCGGCACGGAGCCCGGTTCGACATAGAGGTTCACCGGCTTGCCCAGCCCGACCGAGGTGGCGGTCACCACGGTGAACACGGCCAGCAGCACGCCGATCATCGGCGCCAGGTTCATCGCCTTCAGCGGCTCGTTCTCGAACCGTCCCGCCAGCCTCTGGGCCATCCGCGCCTCTCTCTCGAAACGAGAGTG
Source organism: Caulobacter sp. D5 (assembly GCF_003185805.1). Taxonomy (GTDB): domain Bacteria; phylum Pseudomonadota; class Alphaproteobacteria; order Caulobacterales; family Caulobacteraceae; genus Caulobacter. Next base: position 6,413 of record NZ_QHJY01000141.1, on the reverse strand, counting down.
GCGCGGCGGCGGAAGGCTGACAAGTGTAATTTACGGCCGCTGCAGCGGGTTGCGCACGCGGATGCGGTCGTTGCGCTGCACGCCCAGGCCGTCGAGGTCGAAGCGCACGTCCTTGCCTTCGGGCACCAGGGCCCGGCAGAGGTCCGGACGCTCGCGGACCAGGGTGATGGCGACGACGGAGTCGCGGCGGTTGGCCTCGACCTTGAAGTCCTCGGCCTTGGTGCAGCCGTTCGACGACACCCGGGCCACCAGCTCGCCCTTCTCCAGGCCGACGGCGTAGATCGACTCCAGGTCGTCGCTGTCGTTGATCTTCACGGTGACGTCGCGCTTGCCGCCGTGGTCGGCGTCGATGATGACGCAGGCCGAGGTCGACAGGCCCGCGGCCATCACCACGGCCAGGACGGCCAGTTTCTTCTGCATGTTTAGCACCCCTCAGCGGCCGAACTTGGCCTTGGCGGAGAGGAGCGTTCGGCGGCTGAACCCGGGATGAATTACCGAAAGTTCACAACCGGGTGGTGTGGCGAGTGGCCTGGCGGCTCGGGCGCTAGTCCAGCACCACGGGCGGCTTCGACGCCACAGGCCGCTGCCGGCGCCCCCGTCGCCACAGACCGTAAGCGGCCAGAAAGACCGCCGCCGGGGCCAGCAGCATCACCCCGAGCGAGATCCACTCGACCGACGTGAGCGGCGTACCCGCCGATCGCATTCGCAGAACCGCCAGCAAAGCCGGAACGGCGAAGCCGGTGACGGCGAGGACGGCCAGCACGACGTCGCGCCAGACCTTGCCCGGCCGCGCCCGCGCCACCCGTTCGATGTGCTCGTCGACATCCATCGACGGCGAGGCTACAGCCGCGCCGCGTGCCAGTCGATGTGGTCGCCGATGAACGTGGCGATGAAGAAGTAGCTGTGGTCGTAGCCTTCCTGGCGGCGGACGGTGACCTTGAGCCGGGCCTCGGCGCCGGCCTCTTCCAGCAGCTGCGGCTTCAGCTGGTTTTCCAGGAAATTGTCGGCCAGGCCCTGGTCGACCAGGATCTCGTCGAAGCCCTGGCCGAAACCGTCCTCGATCAGGGCGCAGGCGTCGTGGGCGCGCCACGCGGCGCGGTCGGGGCCCAGATAGGCGGTCAGAGCCTTGTCGCCCCACGGGCAGTTCAGCGGCGAAACGATCGGCGAAAAGGCGCTGACCGACTTGAAGAGCTGCGGGTTGCGCAGGGCGATGGTCAGGGCGCCGTGGCCGCCCATCGAGTGGCCGAAGATCCCCCGCCGCGCCGGATCCAGCGGGAAGGCTGCGTCGACGGCCTCCAGCAGGTCCTTGGCGACATAGGAATACATGCTGAAGTGCGGCGCCCATGGAGCCTGCGTGGCGTCGACATAGAAGCCCGCGCCCTGGCCCAGGTCATAGGCCGGATCGTCGGCGACGCCCCCTCCCTTGAGATCAGGGCCGCGCGGGCTGGTGTCGGGCGCGACGATGGCGATCCCGTGTTTCGCCGCCCAGGCATAGGCCCCGGCCTTGGTGGTGAAGTTGTCCTCGGTGCAGGTCAGGCCCGACAGCCAGACGAGATAGGGAAACGGCCCCTCCCCGTCCGGCGTCCACACCGTGAACTTCATCGGCGTGCCGGTGCTGGCGCTGTCGTGCCGGCAGTAGCGCAGGGTCCCGTCCTGGGTGCGGTGGGTGGCGAGGGTTTCGACGGTCATGGCGCGCGTCTCCCCCTTCCCCCTTGATGGGGGAAGGGTCGGGGATGGGGGTGAACTGCGGCGGTGGACGTCACCACGACCGCACCAAATCCTGAAGCGGGGGGCGTCACCCCCACCCCTGCCCCTCCCCCATCAAGGGGGAGGGGTGGAGCTTAAGAGACTAGAACGTCACCACCGTCCGGATGCTCTCGCCCGCGTGCATCAGGTCGAAGGCCTCGTTGATGCGCTCCAGCGGCAGGACGTGGGTGATCATCGGGTCGATCTGGATCTTCCCGTCCATGTACCAGTCGACGATCTTGGGCGTGTCGGTGCGGCCGCGGGCGCCGCCGAAGGCGGTGCCCTTCCAGACCCGGCCGGTGACCAGCTGGAACGGACGGGTGGCGATCTCCTTGCCCGCCTCGGCCACGCCGATGATGATGCTTTCGCCCCAGCCGCGATGGCAGGCTTCCAGCGCCTGGCGCATGACCGTGGTGTTGCCGGTGGCGTCGAAGGTGTAATCCGCGCCGCCGTCGGTCAGGGCCACCAGGTGGGCGACCAGATCGCCCGAGACGTCCTTGGGATTGACGAAATGGGTCATGCCGAACTTGCGGCCCCATGCCTCGCGGTCCGGGTTCAGATCGACGCCGACGATCATGTTGGCGCCCACCAGCTTCAGGCCCTGGATGACGTTGAGGCCGATGCCGCCCAGGCCGAAGACGATGGCGTTGGCGCCCGGCTCGACCTTGGCGGTGTTGGTCACCGCGCCGACGCCCGTGGTCACGCCGCAGCCGCAGTAGCAGGCGGTCTTGAACGGGGCGTCCTTGCGGATGCGGGCCACGGCGATCTCGGGCAGCACGGTGTAGTTCGAGAAGGTCGAGCAGCCCATGTAGTGATGGATGGTCTGGCCCTTGTAGGAGAAGCGGCTCGTGCCATCCGGCATCAGCCCCTTGCCCTGCGTGGCGCGAATGGCCGTGCAGAGGTTGGTCTTGCCCGAGAGGCAGCTTTTGCACTGGCGGCATTCGGGCGTGTAGAGCGGGATCACGTGGTCGCCGACCGCCAGACTGGTGACGCCGGCCCCGACCTCGACCACCACGCCCGCGCCCTCGTGGCCCAGGATCGACGGGAACAGGCCTTCAGAGTCCAGGCCGTCCAGGGTGTAGGCGTCGGTGTGGCAGACGCCGGTGGCCTTGATCTCGATCAGGACTTCGCCGGCCTTGGGCCCTTCGAGGTCGACCTCGACGATCTCCAGCGGCTTCTTGGCTTCGAAAGCGACGGCGGCGCGGGTCTTCATCGTGGGGCTCCGATCGAACTTGAGCGCCTGTGGTACGCCGATGCGCAGGGTTCGATAATCCCAATTGATGCAAAACATTGTTGCCCTGAAGGGACAATGAGCGCACCATCGCCGCCATGGGCGCCTGGGACGGCATCGACGAATTCGTGGCCACGGCCGAGGCCGAGAGCTTCTCCCAGGCCGCGCGGCGGCTGGGGCTGTCGACCTCGGGCGTCAGCCGCGAGGTGGCGCGGCTGGAAGAGCGCCTCCAGACCCGCCTGCTCTATCGCACCACCCGCCGGGTCAGCCTGACCGACGCCGGGCGGGCTTTCCTGGCCCGCTGCCGCCAGCTGGTCCACGACCGCGACGAGGCCCTGGCCGCCGTCGGCGAGGAGGATGGCGAGGTCAAGGGCCTGCTGCGCATGACCTGCTCGACGGCCTATGGCGAGCGCTACGTCGCGCCGGCGGTCAACGCCTTCGTCCTGGCCCATCCGCGGCTGTCGGTGCACATCGAGCTGGACGACGCGGTGCGCGACATCGTCAGCGAGGGCTTTGATCTGGCCATCCGCTTCGGCCGCCTGACCGACAGCCGCCTGATCGCCAAGCGCCTGGCCTCGCGCACCCGCCGCCTGTGCGCCGCCCCGGCCTATCTGGCGCAGGCCGGAACCCCGCGCTCGATCGCCGAGCTGGAAGGCCACGCCTGCGTGCTGGGCGCGGTCGACGCCTGGCCGTTCCGCGACCCAGGTCCGGAAGGCGACCGCGAGATCGTGTTCAAGCCTCAGGGCCGCTGGCGCTGCAACAGCGGCCAGGCGGTGCTGGACGCCGCGCTGCAAGGCCTGGGGATCTGCCAACTGCCCAACTTCTACGTCGACGCCGCCGTCGCCGAAGGCCGGCTGGTCCCGCTGCTGGAGGACTGCCTGCCGGCCGACGAGGGCGTCTGGGCGGTCTATCCGCACCTGCGCCTGCTGCCGGCCAAGGTGCGGCTGCTGGTGGAGCATTTGGAGCGGGGATTGGGGTAGGCAGCAAGATGCTCCCCCTGGAGGGGGAGCTGTCGCGGAGCGACTGAGGGGGAAGTGACTTCGGAGCCAGCGGCGCCTCGACATCAGCAGGGACTTCCCCCTCCGGCCCTCCGGGCCACTTCCCCCTTCAGGGGGAGGGTCTTCAAACACGCCCTCAAAACGCGATCCGCGCCCCGCCGCCGATCACGATCCCCTTGCCTTCCGAGCGCCCGCGCAGGGACAGCTCCATCGGGAAGGCGGTGCCGTCATACAGCGTCTGGTCGGCGTGGATCACGCTGTCCTTCAGCTTGATGTACGAGGCGCCCAGGTCGAGGTTGATGTTGCGCTTGGGCGTGACCGTCGCGCCGAGGCTGTAGATCATCCGGTCGCCGTCGGGCACGCGGGCGTCGCGGTACTGGTCGTTGGTGGGGGTCGGGTCCTTCTGGACGCCGGCCCGCAGGGCCAGCCACTTCGTCGCCTGGTAGTCGACGCCGACGGCCACGTTGGTGGTGTCCTTGTAGAACTCGTTGACGACGATCTGCTTGGGCAGCAGCGCGCCCGGCAGCAGCTGGCCTGCGCCCTTCAGGTCGACGGTCACCGTGTCGAAGTCGCTCCAGCCGAAGCGCTGCACCTGGGCGTGGACGGCCAGCTTGCGCGTCGGCTTCGCCGTCACCCCGGCCGTGGCGATCCAGGGCGTGGAGAAGCTGGTGGTGGCCTCCTGCTGGCTGGTGACCAGCGAGAACGGCCCCTGGAAGCCATAGATCGCCACCGTGCCGTCCAGTTCGTGCTTGTAGCCCGAGCGGTAGGAGCCGGCGACGACCAGGCGGTCACCGGGATGCACCTGGAAGCCGGCGTTCCAGCCGTAGCGGATGTCCTCGCCCTTGACCTCGATCTTGCCGTCCGGGAACGGCGCGGTCAGGTCGGGGCCCATCTGGCTGAAGGTGGCGTCGAAATAGTCGATGTTGCCGCCGCCGCCGACGCTCAGCCAGTCGGTGACCCGATAGGCCAGGGCCGTCTGCATGTTGATGTTCAGGAACCGCGACTTGATGGCGTTGTAGCGCACCCAGCTGTCGCCGTCGTAGGTGGTCACGGCGTTGAACGGGGCGTTGATCCCCACGCCCAGCGACAGCCGGCTGGTCAGCGGCATGGCGAAGGCGAAGTTGGGCACGATCGACTTAGGGATCGGGTTCTTGGCTGTCGAATTGCCCCCCACCGCCAGGGCCGGCTGCAGCGGAATGTTGGGCAGGCTTTCCAGGGTCGGGATCAACACGCCGTTGGTCAGGCCCGGCAGCACGCCGCTGAGCAGGCCGGTGACCCCGTTCGGCAGGCCCGGGATCGACGTGCCCAGCACGGCGGGAATGTTCAGCGTCGGCCGTTGCAGGGTCGAGCCCTCGTCGGTCACCTCGCCGGTGACGAAGATGCCGGCCGCGCCGGTGTAGAGCTCCTTGTCCTCGATCCGGCCGATGGCGGCGGGGTTCCAGAACATCGCCGAGGCGCCGACGTCGGTGGACTCGCCCGAATAGGCGCGGCCCATGCCCTTCACCGACTGCTCCTGGATGTAGAAGGCGCCCGCGAAGGCGTGTCCGGCGCTGACGACCGCGCACACGGCCGCGCTCACGGCGAGCCGTGTCTTCAGGTGCTTGCTCACGCTGCTTCCTCCCTGCGTCTCCCGCATTTTTCAGGAGCTCAGCCGGGCAACGCAGGTCACCGCCAAAGAGTTCCGGCGATTTACGTTACGTCATTACTCGCGAAGACTGGCCACAATTACGCCATCATTGAGAACCGTGCACCTTCACCTTTTCATGAAGGGTCAGAGCACCTTGCGCAAGCTGAGGCGCAAGGTGCGGCCGGCGGCGTCCATGTAGTCTTCCTGATAGGCCTGAGGCGTCACGCCCTTGTCGTTGACCACCTGCTGCTTGGTGTCGAACAGGTTGTCGACGCCGAGGCTGACCCGCGAGCCCTTCAGCCAGCCGTAGCGCTTGGCCCAGTCCTTGTGCGCGTCGAGGTCTATGAAGCCCTGCAGGCCCAGAGTCGGCAGGTCGGAGAAATAGAGGTCGTCGCCGTTCAGGCCGCCGTCCACCCAGGTGGACGAACGCCAATTGCCCCGCAGGGTGGCGCCCATGCCGCTGCGGGCCAGCACCGCCTGGAGGTAAAGCTCGTGGCGCGGCGTGCCGCCCCGGCGGCCCAGCGAGGCGCCGTCCAGCAGGTTCAGCGGCGCCATGCCGTCGCGGATCACCACCTCGTCCTTCAGCCGCCAGGTGTGGTTCATCGAGATCTGCAGCCGGGTCTGGCCGGGCGGGATGGCGCCCCCGCCCATCCGGGACATCATGCCGCCGCCGGTGACCTGCACCCCGCCGGGAGGACGCGAACCGCCCTGAACCACCCTCGCCTGTCCGCCGCCGGCCGGCGCGGCCGAGGGCGCGACGGATGCCGGGTTAGCGCCGGCGCTCGCTCCAGCCCCCGCTCCACCGCCCGGG
>NZ_QHJY01000140.1 GCF_003185805.1 Caulobacter sp. D5 | reverse complement strand
GGGCCGAGGCCGCGACCCCGGCCAGGATCACCAGCGCGCCGGCGCGGATGGCCAGGGGCTCGTGCTCGGGCTTCAGGCGCGCGACCAGCATGGCGCAGACGGTCCAGCCGGCCGCGATGCCGCCGGTGACATAGCCGGCCACCAGCGGCGAGGCGCCGTGGCGGGCCTGGATGAAGGCCGGGCCGTAGACCGTGAAGCCGATGGCGGCGGCCTCGCAGGCGAACATGACCAGCAGGCCAAGGCCGGTGGCGGTGGAAAGGTCGGCGGCCGAGCGCGGCAGCAGCCGGTCGGGCGAGAGGCGGTTGACGGCCAGCATGGCGGCCATGGCCGCGACCCCCAGCACGGCGCAGATCCCCGCCGTCGCGGGCGAGGCGACGACGCCGGCCGCGCCGATCAGGCTGACCCCGACGACCAGCAGGGCCAGCTGGCGGCTGGGGATGCGCGTGCGGCTCTCGGCCCGCTTCTCGCCTGGCAGCATGGCCAGCACGGCGACGACGAAAATCACGCCCTGGACGACGAAGGCCCAGAACGCGCCCCGCCAGAAGCCGGCGGCGGCGAAGACCCCGCCCAGCAAGGGTCCCAGCAGCGTCGCTCCGCCCCAGACGCCCGCCACCGCGCCGTAGACACGCGGCCACAGCTTCTCGGGGAAGAGGGCGGTGATGGCGACGTAGCACAGGGCCACCACGGCCCCCGCGCCCAGCCCCTGGATCAGGCGTCCGACGACAAAGGTGACGAACTCGGGCGCCAGGGCGCTCATGGCGCAGCCGGCGGCGTAGACCACGCCGGCGAAGGCGGTGGCCCGGCGCAGGCCCAGGCCTTGCGAGAACTTGCCGCTGCACGCCCCGGCGACGATCGAGCCCATCAGATAGGCCGCCACCGACCAGCCGAAATACTGGTGGCCGCCGACCTCGCGGGCGACGCTGGGCATGATGGTGGCGGTGACCAGGGTGTCGGCGGCGTTCAGCCAGATGCCCAGGCACAGCAGGCCGAAACGCGGCAGCAGGGCGCGATCCAGCAGGGCGGTGCGGTCGGCGGCGACGGACATCGACGGTCTCTTCGGCGGCCTTGCGGGCCGGGCAGGCGGTCATGCCCGTTTCCGCGCCGCTCGCCAAGCCGCCGCACGGAACCGATGGATTGCACCGCCCGCGTCGCCGAGCGCGACAATAGAGCGCGCCCCGCCGGAAATCGGCGCGCGGGGGTGCGAGGCGCCGGGCGTGCGCGCTATAGTTGGTCGAGTACCCGACGCGTTCCCCGAAGGCCCGCCGATGCCCCACTCTATCCTGGTGATCGACGATGATCCGCTGGTCCGCGAGTTCGTCGACCTGGTGCTGAGCCAGGCCGGTCATCGCGTTTCGGGCGCCCCCAACGGCGCGGTCGGCATGGAGACCCTGGGACACGCCAAGTCGGACCTGGTGCTGCTCGACATCCAGATGCCGGGGATGAACGGCCTGGAGGCCCTGCGCGTCATCCGCCGCCTGCGCCGCCTGCGCACCCCGGTGATGATGATGACCGCCCGGGGCGACATCGAAACCGTCAAGCAGGCGCTCAACGACGGGGCCAACGGCTACATCGTCAAGCCGTTCACTGCCGCCGACCTGCTCAAGCGCGTCTCGGCCCTGCTGGCCGCCGAGAGCCGCGCGCCCGTGACCCCGCCGCCCCCCAAGCCTCAGCCGGCCCCGCAGCCCTCCGGCCCGGACACCTTCGAGATCGACTGAACGTCCCTCTCCCGCAAAGGGAGAAGGGCTTCAGACCCGCTCGGCCGTGCGCGCGCGGGTCACGCCCGGGGCCTGGGCGGCGACCACCACCTGGGCCAGCACCGACAGCAGGTTGCGCATGTCGATCGGCTTGGCGACGTGGGCGTCCATGCCCGCTTCCAGGCAGGTGCGGATCTGGGTCTGCATGACGTCGGCGGTCAGGGCGACGATCGGCAGGCGCACCCAGCGCGGATCGGCGCGCAGGCGGCGGGTGGCCTCCAGCCCGTCCATCACCGGCATGTTGACGTCCATCAGCACGATGTCGAACGGATGGGCGGCGACGGCGTCCAGCGCCTCCTGGCCGTTCTCGACCTCGACCAGCTCGCAGCCGAACGGCTCCAGAAACAGGCGGATGACCCGGCGGTTGACCGGATGGTCGTCGACCACCAGCACCCGGCGTCCGCCCAGCGAGGCCAGGGCGTCCAGCTCCAGGGCCGCGGGCTCGGCCGCCGGCGCCTCGGCCGCCTCGCCGACGGCGACGTCGGCCAGGAAGCGCAGGGTGAAGAGCGAGCCCTCGCCCTCGCGGCTGCGCACGGTCACCGAGCCGCCCATCAGCTCGGCCAGGCGGCGGGTGATGTTGAGGCCCAGGCCCGAGCCGCCGTAGTTGCGGGTGGTCGAGGCGTCGGCCTGGGTGAAGGCGCCGAACAGCTTGTTCAGGGTCGCCGGGGTCATGCCGATGCCGGTGTCGCTGACCGTCAGCCGCACCGACTGGCGGCCGCTGTTGGGTTCGGGCGCGCAGGACAGGGTCACGGCGACCCGGCCCTCGCTGGTGAACTTCAGGGCGTTCGACACCAGGTTGGCCACGCACTGGCGCACCCGCACCACGTCGAACATCAGGCACGGCGGCGGATCGCCGACCACGTCGAAGGTGAGGCTGAGGCCCTTTTCGCGCGCCGTCGGCTGGAAGCCGTTGACCAGCCGGCCGACCGCCTGGGCCAGGTCGCCGGCCGTGGGGGCGATCTCCAGCTTGCCGGCCTCGATCTTCGACAGGTCGAGAATGTCGTTGAGCAGCACCGGCAGGGTCTCGCCGGAATCGATCAGCAGGTCGACCTGCTCGCGCTGGCCCGCGCCCAGGGTCTCGCCGCGCAGGGCCTGGGCCATGCCCAGCATGCCGTTCAGCGGCGTGCGCAGCTCGTGGCTCATCACCGCCAGGAACGAGGACTTGGCCTCGCTGGCCGCCTCGGCGCGGCCGCGGGCGTCCTTCAGATTGGCCTGGGCCCGGCGCATGTAGAGCGCCCAGGTGACGCCGCCGACCACCAGCAGGGCCATCAGGGCGGCGATCACGCCGGTGGCCTGGGCCAGGCGGCGGGTCAGCTCGACCTCGGCCGTCAGGCGCTCGCTCTCGGTGCGCTTGGACTGCAGCTCGGCTTCCAGCGCCGAGGAGATCTGCGAGGCGGTGGCGGCCTGGGCGGCGTTGGTGTCGCGGGCATGGGCCACGCGCCAGCGGTCGAACAGGGAGAAGGCGTCCTTGCTGCGTCCCTCGGCGTTGGCGATGAACGCCTCGACCAGCATGCGGCCGACCGGATCGGGGCGGGCGGCGCGGGGCGGGGCGGTGTCCAGCAGCGTCAGGTCGCGGCGGGCCGCCTCCGCCCGTCCCGTCTGGGCCAGGGCCTTGGCCCGCAGGCGCAGCATCGACATCGCGACGCGATCCTGCGGCGCGACCAGCGCCGCCCCGGCGTCGCGCAGGCAGCGCAGCACCCCTTGAGGATCATCGCGAGCGTCGGCGATCACCGCGCAGAGGTTCTGGTCCCAGGTCAGCAGATCCGGATCGCCGGACCCCACGCTCATGCGGTGGTGCACCTCGGCGAAACGCTCGGCCGACGGGATCTCGCCCAGTTCGGCGGCGGTGTAGGCGATGTCGTACAGCCGCTCGATCTTGCGCATGTAGAAGGCGTCGCGCTCGTCCAGGCGCGCGGCCTCGGCCATGTGGTCGAGAGCGCCGTCCTTGTCGCCGATTTCCGACAGCGTGTACGAGTGCATCTGGTGGGCCTCGGCCAGCAGCGGTCGGGCGATCGAGCCGCGCTCGCCCAGATCCTCGAACAGCTGGCCGGCGAAATGGCTGGCCTCGGTCCAGCGACCGCTGCGCGCCAGGGTGCGGATGCGCTCGACCCCGGCCATCAGGCCGATCTCGCGGCCGGAGCCGCCCAGGAACCGCGCCCAGCGGGCGTCGTCCATGCCCGTCGGTCCGCGCGCGTCGAGGTCGTAGGCGGCCTGCATCAGGTCGGCCAGCGCCGCCAGCTCGGGATCCTCGTCGACCCGGGCGGTGGCGCGCACCGTCGCCTCCCAGTCGTCGAAGGCCTTCTGAACGTGGTTGCTCTTGTAGGCGTAGAGCACGCGCCACAGGGCGTAGAGGCGGGTGTCGCCGCGCTGGCGCAGGGCCCGGCGGCCGGCGCGCTCGACGTCCTCGTTGTCTTGCGGGGCGGGGCCAGCCCGCTGCACGCCGATCTCGCGATAGAGCTGCTCGAGCTTGCGCGCCTGCTCCGAGGCCGGGGCCGTCGCGGCGCGCGCGGGCGCAACGCCGGCCAGGGCGACGAGCGCGAGCAGCAGGGGCAGGATGCGCTTCACGGGGCGGCGGTCCTCGAACAACCGTCCTGTCCTAGCGTCAAGTTTCCGTGTCCGAGGTTAATTTTCGACCGGGCGCGTCCCTAGGCCGCACTTAAAGACCGCCGTTATCGCGCGCAGGTGGAGCCCGGCTCAGATGGTCGCCCCGCCGTCCACCACCATGGCTTGACCGGTCATGAAACTTCCCGCCTTTGAGGCCAGGTAGACGGCCGCCCCGGCGATCTCGTCGGGCTCGCCGATCCGCCGCAGCGGCACGCCGGCGGTCGAGCGTTCCAGGGTCTTGGGATCGTCCCACAGGGCTTTTGCGAAATCGGTCTTGATCAGGCCGGGCGCGATGCAGTTGACCCGCACGTTGTCGGGGCCGAACTCGTGGGCGAGGTTGCGGGCCAGCTGGAAGTCGGCGGCTTTCGAGATGTTGTAGGCCCCGATGACGGCGTTGCCGCGCAGGCCGCCGATCGAGCTGACGATGATGATCGCCCCGTCCTTCCGCTCGCGCATCTCCGGCGCGACCATCGAGATCAGCCAGTGATTGCTGATGATGTTGTTGTCGAGGATCTTGCGGAACTGGTCGTCGGCGATGCCGGCCAGGGGGCCGTAATAGGGGTTGCTGGCGGCGTTGCAGACGCAGATGTCGACGCGGCCGAAGGCGGCGCGGGTCTCGTCGACCAGGCGCTGCAGGTCCTCCTTGGAGGCGATGTTGGCCGGAACGGCGATGGCCGTTCCCTCGCCGTGCTGCTCGTTCAAGGCCGCGGCGACCTCCTCGCAGGGGCCGGCCTTGCGCGACGAGATCACTACCTTGGCGCCGTGCCGCGCCATCTGCTCGGCGATAGCCTTGCCGATGCCGCGCGAGGATCCGGTGATGATCGCCACCTTGCCGGAAAGGTCGAAGAGGCTCACGGCGCGCTCCCTAAAACGTTTGTTTGAATTGTCTGCACAGTGACCGCCGCGCGCGGCCCGGTCAACCGCCGACGAAAAATGCGGCGTGCGATGTCGGGACGGCTGGACCGGCCGCGTCCTTGGGCCGAACAGTCCTTCCAGCAAGACGGAGACCCGCCATGGCCTTCACACCGCCCGCCGCCGCCCACGAACTGACCCTTACCCGGATAATCGACGTTCCGGCCGACAAGCTCTTTAAGTGCTGGACCACGCCCGAGCTGCTGCCCAAGTGGTTCTGCCCGCCGCCCTGGCGCGTGTCGCACGCGCAGATGGACGTGCGCAGCGGCGGGAACAGCTACATCGTCATGAGCGGCCCCAATGGCGAGGAAATGCCCAATCCCGGCGTCTATCTGGAGGTGGTCGAGAACCAGCTGATCGTCTTCACCGACGCCTTCACCAGCGCCTGGGTCCCGTCGGAAAAGCCGTTCATGGTCGGCATCGTCCGCTTCGAGGACCTGGGCGACGGCAAGACCCGCTACACCGCCACGGCCCGCCACTGGACGGCGGAAGACAAGGCGACCCACGAGCAGATGGGCTTCCACGAAGGCTGGGGGATCGCCGCCGACCAGATGGCGGCCCTGGCGGCGACGCTTTAGGGGCTAGCGCCCGTCCCCCGCCAGCTTGGCGTAATAGTCGGCCAGCACCTTGAAGGCCGCCTTGCGCCGCCCCGTTGGCGAGATCAGGCCCTTGCGGTTCCAGCCCTGCTGGTAGACCGGGTGCTGGCGACGGGGCGAGCGGAAGTCCTTGAGGATCCAGGGCGACATGCCGCGCAGGGACGGGGCGTTGGCGGCCATGGCCAGGGTCTGGACGTAGTAGCGGGCCTGGAAGTCTTCCGAGAACTTGCGCATCAGCACCGGGTCGCTGAACCCGGCCAGGGCGTCGGCCCCGAACTCGGAGAACACCATCGGCTTGTCGGTGGCCCGCCAGGTGATCCTGGACACCGCGTCGAGCGGGTCGTCGCCGTACCAGCCGGCATAGGTGTTGACCGCCAGCACGTCGAGCTTGGCCGCGAGGGGATCGTCGATCCACTGCTCGGCGTGCCGGCCATCAGGAGCGTCAACCGTCTTGCGGGCGGCCAGCAGGGCGGCGGTGACCAGACGGGTGTCGTCCAGCGTCCGGACGTCGTCGGTCAGGGTCCCCAGGAACGCGTTGCGGGCGTCGCTGACTGGGGTCTCGTTGGCCACGCTCCACAGCACGATCGAGGCGCGGTTGCGGTCGCGGCGGATCGAGTCGGCCAGCATGTCGCGCGCCAGCTTCAGGGTGCGGGGATTGTCGAAGGCCACCAGCCAGTAGATCGGGATCTCGCTCCAGACCAGCAGGCCCATCTCGTCGGCGACGCGGGTGGTGACCTCCGAGTGCGGATAGTGGGCCAGGCGCACGAAATTGGCGTGCAGGCCGTCGCGGGCCTCGCCCAGCAGGGCGCGGGCGTTGGCCTCGGTGATGGTGCGGGCCGGGTTCTCGCCCAGCTCCTCCTCATGCAGGCAGATGCCGCGCAGGAACACCGGCTTGCCGTTCAGCAGGATCTCGCCGCCGCGCACCTCGATGGTGCGGAAGCCGACGCGATCGGTCAGCACGTCGTCGCCGGCCTCGACCCGGACGTCGTAGAGCGTCGGCGCGCCGGGGGCCCAGCGCTTGAGGCTCTTGGGCGCGGGGGCCGAGAGCTTGGCGACGCCGTCGGCGCCGGCCTGGCCTGACAGGGTCAGGCCCGCGACCCTGACGCTGACCGCCTGGCCTGCGGCGGCGGGGCCGTCGAGCTTCACGTCGGCGGCGATCGTCCTGCCGTCGCGGGTCAGCCGCACCCAGGCCTCGTCGACGAAGGTGGCCGGGGTGATCACCAGCCGCACCGGCCGGGTGACGCCGCCGTAGTTCTCCCAGTCGGTGACCGGCGGCGGGGCGCCGTCGGCCGAGGGCGTGGAATCGACGCCGACCGTCACCTGGTTTTCGCCGGCCCGCAGCAGGCTCGTCACCTCGAAAGAGAACGGCGTGAAGCCACCCTCGTGCTCGCCCACGGCCTGGCCGTTCAAGAACACCTTGGCGGTGTAGTTGGCGGCCTCGAAGCGCAGGAAGGCGCGCTGGCCGGGCTTGAGGGCCGCGCTGTCGAACCGCCGCTGGTACCAGACCAGGCCCTGGTAGTGGCGCATCTCCGGCGCGTGGGTCAGCCACGAGGCGGGCAGGGTCGCCGTCGGCGAGCGGCGCATGTCGTATTCGTAGAGCGCCTTGGGATCGGCGCGGGTCACCTGGTCGACGTCGCTGTCGTCATAGCGCCGATGGCCGACGCCTGGCGGGCCGCGATGGAAACCGGAGACGCCGTCGCGATAGGGATCGACCGAGTAGTTCCAGGTTCCGGAAAGGTCCTGGCCGGCGCGCAGGTCGGCGCGGTTCAGGGTCGGGCCGGCGAAGGCCGCCGACGTCGCCAGGAACGCGGCCGCGACCGCCAAGGCCCATCCGAAGATCCGCCGCATCCGCCTCTCCCTGCCCTTGCGACGCTGGTAATGCCGGCGTCGTCATTGGCGGGGATATTGGTCAGGCCAATGTCAGGTTGTCCAGCGCCGCGAGAAGCGGGCTCACTTCGCCCGCGCCAGCCGCTCCACCGCCGCGTCCAGCACGTCGTCGGCCTTGGCGAAGCACAGGCGCAGCACGTTGGTGACCGGGTCTTCCGCGTAGAAGGCCGAGACCGGGATCGCCGCCACGCCGTGCTCGCGCACGGCTCTGAGTGCAAAGGCCCGATCGGGCTGGTCGATCCCCGAGGCGGTCAGATCGATATTGAGGAAGTAGGTCCCGCCGCTGCCCAGCACCGAAAAGCCGACGTCCCGCAAGCCAGCCGCCAGCCGGTCGCGCGAGCGCTGCAAACCCGCCGGCATGGTCTCGAACCAGTCGCCGGGGTCCTCCAGCCCGAAGGCGACGGCGGCCTGCAGGTTGGGCGGGGTGGTGAAGGTCAGGAACTGGTGGGCGCCGGCCAGGGCCTTGGCCAGCGGCGGGGCGGCGCACAGGAAGCCGACCTTCCAGCCGGTCATGCCGAACATCTTGCCGGCCGAGCCGATCTTCACCGTCCGCTCGCGCATGCCGGGGAAGGTCATCAGCGGCCGGTGGGCGCGGCCGTCGAAGACCACGGCCTCCCAGACTTCGTCGCAGACGGCGGTGACGTCGAAGCGGACGCAGAATTCCGCCAGCAGGGCCAGATCCTCGTCGGGGGTGACGACGCCGGCCGGGTTCAGCGGGCTGTTGAGCACGACGAGCCTGGTCTTCTCGCTGAAGACGGCCTCCAGCATCGCCCGGTCGAACCGCCAGTGCGGCGGCGTCAGGCGCACCAGGCGCGGGACGCCGCCGGCCCGCCGCACCATCGGCAGGTAGGCGTCGTAGAGCGGCTGGAACAGCACCACCTCGTCGCCGGGCGAGATCAGGCTCAGGAAGGCCGCCGCCAGGGCCTCGGTCGCGCCCGAGGTGACGATGATCTCGCGGTCGGGATCGAGGTCCAGGCCCTGGGTGCGAGCGTACCAGCCGGCGACCGCCTGGCGCAGCTGGGGCAGGCCGCGCATCGGCGGATACTGGTTGGAGTCCTCGATCAGCGCCTCGCCGGCCTTGCGCCGCAGGGCGATCGGCC
>NZ_QHJY01000139.1 GCF_003185805.1 Caulobacter sp. D5 | reverse complement strand
CGCCCGCGGCCTGATGGAGCTGATCATCATCAACATCGGCCTGCAGAAGGGCATCATCGGCCCGGCCCTGTTCTCGATGCTGGCGGTGATGGCCGTGGTCACCACCCTGATGACCTCGCCGCTGTTCGAGGCCTTCTACGGCAAGAAGGCCCGCGAGCGCGGCGAACTGGGAGCCCTGGACGAGGGCGAGGACGAAAACGTCGGGCAGCCGGCGAAACAGTTGGTGTAGCCGCTCGCGCCCCCTCTCCCCCTGCGGGAGAGGGTGGCCCCACGAAGTGGGGTCGGGTGAGGGGGCGCACATGCGCAAACGCCGCGACGCGGATCAGCTTTCGCGGCGTCTGGTTTCTGCGAGACCCCTCATCCGTCGGCTTTCGCCGACACCTTCTCCCGCTCAGGAAGCCTCCAGCCGCGCCAGCACCACGCCCTCGGCGACCTGGCCGCCGGCCACGGCCGAAAGCTCTCCCACCACGCCGTCGAACGGCGCGGCCAGGGCGTGCTCCATCTTCATGGCCTCGAGCACCATCAGGGTCTGGCCCTTGGTCACGGACTGGCCGGCCGCGACCGCCACCGACACCACCTTGCCCGGCATCGGCGACAGGATCGCCCCGTCCGAGGCTGCGCCATGGGCGCCGCCGCCGACCTTAGGCGCGAAGTCGAACTCCCGCACGTCGCCGCCCTCGAACACGTAGAGCGGATCGCGGCCATAGACGCCGGGCAGCACATCGACGTCGTCCAGCGCCCGACCGTCCTCGACGGTGATGTCCCACGACCAGTCGTCGCCCGCGCCCGCCACCAGCCCCACCCGCAGCGGAACCTTGGCCCCGTCCACGGTCAGCGGCAGGTCCATGGCCGCGCGCGGGGCGTTCATGCGGAAGCCCAGCAGGCGCGACGGCGCGCTGGCCCAGGGGTCGGCCTTGGGCTGGTCGGCGGCCATGAAGCCCTCCAGCCGCTGGCCGATGGCGGCCAGGGTCGGGGCGTCGGAGAATGTCCGCTCGGTCAGTTTCTCCAGCCGCGCGGCGATGAAGCCGGTGTCGATCGCGCCCTCGACGAAATCGGGATGGCTGGCGCAGGCGGCCAGGAAGGCGGCGTTGGTCTTCACGGGGTAGACCTCGACCAGCTTGCAGGCCTCGGCTAGCCGGTGCGCCGCGTCTTCGCGGTCGACGCCGTGGGCGATCAGCTTGGCGATCATCGGATCGTAGAAGGCCGTGACCTCGCCGCCCTCCTCCACCGCGCTGTCGACCCGCACGTCGCCTTCCGGCAGGCGGAAATGCTTCAGCGGTCCGGTCGAGGGCAGGAAGCCGGTGGCCGGGTTCTCGGCGTAGAGACGGGCCTCCATGGCCCAGCCGTCCAGCTCGATCTCGTCCTGGGTCAGAGGCAGCGGCTCGCCGGAAGCGACCAGAAGCTGCCATTCGACCAGGTCCTGGCCGGTGACCATCTCGGTGACCGGGTGCTCGACCTGGAGGCGGGTGTTCATCTCCATGAACCAGATGCGATCGGCGCGCAGGCCCTCGCTGGCGTCGGCGATGAACTCCACCGTGCCGGCGCCGACATAGCCGACGGCCTTGGCCGCCAGCACCGCCGCGCCGCACACGGCTTGCCGCGTCTCCTCGTCCATGCCGGGGGCCGGAGCTTCCTCGATGACCTTCTGGTGGCGGCGCTGCAGCGAGCAGTCGCGCTCGAACAGGTGGACCACCTCGCCGAACTGGTCGCCGAACACCTGCACCTCGATGTGGCGCGGCCGGGTGACATATTTTTCCAGCAGCACGCGGTCGTCGCCGAAGCTGGCGGCCGCCTCGCGGCGGCATGAGCCCAGGGCCTCGGCGAAGTCCTCGGCGCGGTCGACCTTGCGCATGCCCTTGCCGCCGCCGCCGGCCACGGCCTTGATCAGCACGGGAAAGCCAACGGCGGCCGCTTCCTTGGAAAGCCGCGCCTCGCTCTGGTCGTCGCCCAGATAGCCGGGCGTGGTCGGCACGCCAGCTTGGATCATGAGCTTCTTGGCGGCGTCCTTCAGGCCCATGGCGCGGATGGCCGAAGGCGGCGGGCCGATCCAGACCAGGCCGGCGTCGATCACGGCCTGGGCGAAGTCGGCGTTCTCGGACAGGAAGCCGTAGCCGGGGTGGATCGCCTCAGCGCCGGTCTGGCGCGCGGCGGCCAGGATCTTCTCGGGGACGAGATAGCTTTCGCGGGCCGGCGAGCCGCCGATCAGGATGGCCATGTCGGCCTCCATCACGAACGGGGCGTGGCTGTCGGCCTCCGAGTGGACGGCGATGGTGCGCACGCCCATCTCGCGCGCGGTGCGGATGATCCGGCGCGCGATCTCGCCGCGATTGGCGATCAGGACCGACTCGATCAACGCATTCCTCCTCGGGACGAGGCTCTTTGCGGAGAGCCTCCGTCGTATGTTTCGTTGTTGGGCGACGTTTATGCCCGAAAACGCCGCCACACCAGCATGACCTTTGCCGCAGGCCGCGTGTTCCCCGCCAGCTTGCCCCCTGCCCTCGCCGTTGCAAAGCGCCGCCGGAACTGAACGGCGTCGCCACTCCCCCCAAACGAGACTGCTCGACGAATCCACAATCCCCGGCTACACGCCGCCGGCTCGATCTTCGGGCTCGAAATGGGGGTTACTCTTGAAGTTCATCGTATCCGTCGCCGCCCTGGCGGCGGCTTGCTTCGTCGCGTCTTCTGCTCAAGCTGGCGCATGGATGGTCGAACTGAACGGCGCCAAGGCCGACGATCTCACGGGCGCCGAATTGGGGGTCGGCTATAACTGGACCAAGAACAAATTCCGGCTGACTCCGATCGTCGGGGGACTGATCTATCAGGACGACGACAGTCGCTACCGCACCGAGACCCTCAACAACGGCAATACGATCTGCCGGGATCGCCAGACCGGCTACTTCGCTGACAAAGATCGCTGCAGCCCCGAGATCAAGCCTTACGGCAAACTCGAAGGCGCCTATCAGGTGACCTCGAAGCTGGAGTTCGGCGCCGGCGTGCGGGTCAGTGACGAAGTGGCGCCGTACGGCCTGATCGGAGCGCGCCTGACCGACCGCGTCACGATCAAAGGCTTCGGCGGTAAGGACTACTATGGCCTGGGCCTGACCGCGTCCTTCTGACGGCCAAGGTTCGGGGGCTTTCCTTGAGAAGGCTCCCGAACGGGCTTGGGGGCATTGCGATGGGGGCGGACATCCCCCTAGATCACACGGCCAGTGAAGTCGCGTAGGAGCCTTGATGCCCATCGATCGCTCGCGCCGGGCCCTGGCCCTCGGCGCCGCCGCCCTGGTCATCGCACCGGCGGCCCAGGCGGAAGCCGCCCCCGCGCCGATGTTGCGCCTGCCGAACATGCCGCTGCATGACCCGTTCATGGTCGCCGACCAGCAGGCCGGGCTCTATCGGCTCTACACCGCCAACATCCCCCGCCTCAGCGGCACGCCGGGCCTGGGCACGATGATGTATGTCAGCCGCGACCTGCTGGATTGGGAGAAGCCGAAGACGGTGTTCACGGCCCCGACCGACGCCTGGTTCAAGGCCGGGGCCTGGGCGCCTGAAGTCCACTTCTGGAAGGGCCGCTGGGCGCTCTTCACCACCTTCCACGACGAGGCCGCCGCCCTGCCGCCGGTCGGCAAGCGCAGGCCCTACCGGCGCGGCACGATCCTGGCGGTCGCCGACACCCCCGAGGGGCCGTTCACCGTCGCGCGTGGCGGCGAGCCGGTCGCGCCCAAGGACCGCATGACCCTGGACGGCACGCTCTACGTCGCTCCCGACGGACGCCCCTGGTACGTCTATTCGCGCGAGTGGCTGCAGGTCGGCGACGGCGCCATCGAGGCCCTGCCCCTGAGCGACGACCTCGCCGCCGCCGGCCCACCGGTCACCCTGTTCACCGCCAGCCAGGCGCCCTGGGCCGACGGCAAGCGGCAGCCCGAGGGCGATCTGGCCTATGTCACCGACGGCCCGCAGCTCTTCACGACCAAGACCGGCCAGTTGCTGATGCTGTGGTCCAGCTATGACCGGAACGGCTACGTCCAGTCCCAGGCCCGGTCGACGACGGGCAGGCTCGAAGGGCCGTGGGAGCAGCTGCCGCCGCTCGTCCGCCACGACAGCGGCCACGGCATGCTGTTCCACCGCTTCGACGGCCAGCTGATGATGATCGTCCACCGGCCGTTCAAGAACGCCCGCGGCAAGCTCTACGAGATGCGCGACGCGGGCGATCGGCTTGAGATCGTCCGCCAGCGGATCGACCTGGATGGCGATCCACAACCCCTCTCTCTTTGAGAGAGGGAGGGGCCCGCCGCGAAGCGGTGGGAGGGTGAGAGGTTTC
>NZ_QHJY01000138.1 GCF_003185805.1 Caulobacter sp. D5 | reverse complement strand
GAGAGACCCCTCACCCGACCCCGCTCCGCGGGGCCACCCTCTCCCGCAAGGGGAGAGGGACGATTACGCCGCCTTCGCGCCCGCCCGGTTCCTCACCAGGTCGTCCACCACCGACGGATCGGCCAGGGTCGAGGTGTCGCCCAGGGCGTCCACCGCGTTCTCGGCGATCTTGCGCAGGATGCGGCGCATGATCTTGCCCGAGCGGGTCTTGGGCAGGCCCGGCGCCCATTGCAGGACGTCGGGGGCGGCGAAGGGGCCGATCTCGTGGCGGACCCAGAGGACCAGTTGCTTGCGCAGTTCCTCGGTCGGCGTCGCGTCGGCCTTCAGGGTGACGTAGGCGTAGACGCCCTGGCCCTTGATGTCGTGCGGGTAGCCGACCACCGCCGCCTCGGCGACGGCTTCGTGGGCGACCAGGGCGCTCTCGATCTCGGCGGTGCCCAGGCGGTGGCCCGAGACGTTGATGACGTCGTCCACCCGGCCGGTGATCCAGTAGTAGCCGTCGGCGTCGCGCTTGCAGCCGTCGCCGGTGAAGTACTTGCCGGGATAGGTCGAGAAATAGGTCTCGAAGAAGCGCTGGTGGTCGCCATAGACCGTGCGCATCTGGCCCGGCCAGCTGTCGGTGATCACGAGGTTGCCCTCGGTCGCGCCGTCCAGCACCTGGCCCTCGGCGTCCACGAGCTGCAGCTTGACGCCCGGCAGCGGCTTGGTGGCCGAGCCCGGCTTGAGGGCGGTGGCGCCCGGCAGGGGCGAGACCAGGATCCCGCCGGTCTCGGTCTGCCACCAGGTGTCGACGATCGGCAGCTTATCCTTGCCGACCACGCGGTGATACCAGAGCCAGGCCTCCGGATTGATCGGCTCGCCGACGCTGCCCAGCAGGCGCAGGGACGACAGGTCGTTCTTGGTCACGTGCTCGTCGCCCTCGCGCATCAGGGCGCGCAGGGCGGTGGGGGCGGTGTAGAAGATCTCGACCTTGTGCTTGTCGACCACTTCCCAGAACCGCGACGGCGTCGGGTAGTTGGGCACGCCCTCGAAGATCAGGCTGGTCCCGCCATTGGCCAGCGGGCCGTAGACGACGTAGCTGTGGCCGGTGACCCAGCCGACGTCGGCCGTGCACCAGAACACTTCGCCGGGCCGATAGTCGAAGACGGACTCGAAGGTCCAACTGGCCCAGGCCAGATAGCCGCCGGTGGTGTGCAGCACACCCTTGGGCTTACCCGTCGAGCCGGAGGTGTAGAGGATGAACAGCGGATCCTCGGCGTTCATCGGCTCGGGCTCGCAGACGTTCGAGGCGGCGTCCCGGACGTCGTTCCAGACCACGTCGCGGCCCTCGACGATCGGAACCTCGGCGCCGGTCCAGCGGACCAGCAGCACCTTCTCGACCTGCGGGCACTGCTCGAGCGCCTCGTCGATATTGGCCTTCAGCGGCACCTTCTTGCCGCCCCGGCGGCCCTGGTCGGCGGTGATGACGAGGCGGGAGTCGCAGTCCTGGATGCGGCCGGCGATGCTGTCGGGCGAGAAGCCGCCGAACACCACCGAATGGATGGCGCCGATGCGGGCGCAGGCCAGCATGGCCACGGCGGCGACGGGCACCATCGGCAGGTAGATGGTGATCCGGTCGCCCTTCCTGGCGCCCAGGTCTTTCAGCACATTGGCCATGCGGCAGACGTCGTCGTGCAGCTGGCCGTAGGTGATCTTGTCGGAGACGCCCGGCTCGTCGCCCTCGAAGATCAGGGCGACGTCGTCCTTGCGGTGCGGCAGGTGGCGATCCAGGCAATTGGCGCTGACGTTCAGCACCCCGTCCTCGTACCAGCGGATGCGGAAGTCGTCCTTGGCGTAGGAGACGTCCTTGATCCTGGTCGGGGCCTTGATCCAGTCGAGGCGGGCGGCGAGATCGCGCCAGTAGCCTTCGGGATCGCTTTCGACCCGGGCCACGGCGGCCTCGTAGGCGGCGGCGTCGATATGGGCCTTGCCCGCCCAGTCTTCCGGAACCGGAAACAGCTGTCCGTCGCTCACCACGCGTCTCCCTAAGGTCTCTACAGTCGATCTTGTCGTCGCCAGCGATGTTGCCGCTGCGTCAGTCGTCGTCTTGCGAGCGGGAGTATGCGAAGCGCCGCCCCCTGCGCAAGCAGACCAATTCTGTTTCTGACGACAGAAACTTGGTCTTGTTCGATTTGTCGGTTTTGAGGCCGCTAGAGCCCACCCTATCAGCCCGTCGCCGGGCGAAAGAAAGGGCCTCCGCCACGCGGCGGAGGCCCAGGGGGAGGAACGGAAAAGGCCTAGAAGAAGCCCAGCGCCTTGGCGCTGTAGCTGACCAGCAGGTTCTTGGTCTGCTGGTAGTGGTCGAGCATCATCTTGTGGGTCTCGCGGCCCACGCCCGACTGCTTGTAGCCGCCGAAGGCCGCGTGGGCGGGATAGGCGTGGTAGCAGTTGGTCCACACCCGGCCGGCCTGGATGCCGCGCCCGAAGCGGTAGGCGCGCGAGCCGTCGCGGGTCCACACCCCGGCCCCGAGGCCGAAGGCGGTGTCGTTGGCGATCTCCAGCGCCTCTTCCTCGGTCTCGAAGGTGGTCACGGCCAGGACGGGACCGAAGATCTCCTCCTGGAAGATGCGCATCTTGTTGTGGCCCTCGAACACCGTCGGCTCGACATAGAAGCCATCGGCCAGCTGGCCCGGCAGGACGGTGCGCGAGCCGCCGGTCAGGAGCCTGGCGCCCTCGTCCCGGCCGATGTCCATGTAGCCGAGGATCTTCTTCAGCTGCTCCTCGGAGGCCTGGGCGCCGATCATGGTCGAGGGATCCAGCGGATTGCCCTGCACCACCGCCTGCACGCGCTTCAGCGCCTTCTCCATGAACTTGTCGTAGATCGACTTCTGCACCAGGGCGCGGCTGGGGCAGGTGCAGACCTCGCCCTGATTGAGGGCGAACATCGCAAAGCCCTCCAGCGCCTTGTCGAGATAGTCGTCGTCCTCGGCGGTCACGTCGGCGAAGAAGATGTTGGGCGACTTGCCGCCCAGCTCCAGGGTGACCGGGATCAGGTTCTGGCTGGCGTACTGCATGATCAGCCGGCCCGTGGACGTCTCGCCGGTGAAGGCGATCTTGGCGATGCGCGGGCTCGACGCCAGCGGCTTGCCGGCCTCGAGACCAAAGCCGTTGACGACATTGACCACGCCGGGCGGCAGCAGGTCGCCGATCAGCTCGAACAGCACCATGATCGAGGCCGGGGTCTGCTCGGCGGGCTTGAGCACCACGCAGTTGCCGGCGGCGATGGCCGGGGCCAGCTTCCAGCAGGCCATCAGCAGCGGGAAGTTCCACGGGATGATCTGGCCGACCACGCCCAGCGGTTCGTGGAAGTGGTAGGCGATGGTGTCGTGGTCGATCTCGGAGATCGAGCCTTCCTGGCTGCGCAGGCAGCCGGCGAAATAGCGGAAGTGGTCGATGGCCAGCGGCAGGTCGGCGGCCATGGTCTCGCGGATCGGCTTGCCGTTGTCCCAGGTCTCGGCCGTGGCCAGGGTGGCGAGGTTCTCCTCCATGCGGTCGGCGATCCGCAGCAGAACGCGCGAGCGGTCGGCGGCGCTCGTCTTGCCCCAGGCGTCCTTGGCGGCGTGGGCGGCGTCGAGGGCGCGCTCGACGTCTTCGGCCTGCGAGCGGGCGATCTCGCAGACCTTGCGGCCGGTGATCGGCGAGGCGTTGTCGAAATAGCGGCCGTCGGCCGGGGCGACCCACTGGCCGCCGATGAAGTTGTCGTAGCGCGCCTTGAACGGCGGGCGGGACAGCGAGTCGATGAACTCTGGCTTGGTCATGGTTTCCTCCGTCGCGCCGTCTTCGGCGTCGCAGGCAGGAGCTTGCGCCCGGATTTTCGATCTCGAGCGGGGCGCAGGCGGCGGCGGGCCGGAGGTGTCTCAAGCTTGCGACAGATGCAGCGGTCTGGATTGCGCCCAAAGTCGGCAGGGACAGGATTGCGAGCTCAGCCTTTAGATGCGAATAGCCAAAGCGCTCGCCTGGAGTTAGCCCATGTTTCTGTCCGCAATCGCCGCGGCGGCCATCGCCGCCGGTCCCGTAGACGCTTCCTGTGATCCCAGCGGCGCCAACGCCGCGATCGAGGCCACCGAGGATCGGGCCTTCGCCGCCCTCAAGGCCGCCAACGAAGCCGTCGCCAAGGCGGCTCGCGCCGGGTCGGTCGGCGATGCGGGCGACGCCGAACTGCGGACCTACAAGACCCTGCGCGCCGAAGCCGAGCGCCTGAGGATGGAAAGCGCCAAGGCCTGCTACGCGGCCCTGGCGGCCGCCTCGCCGCCGCCCGCCGTCGCGCCCTCGCCCGTCCAGCCGGCGCCCTCGGCGTCACAGCTCGAGACCGAGCCCCGGCAGCGCTTCGCCGTCAGCCTGTCGGGCGGCCTGCGCGACGTCCAGGCCAAGGCCATTTCCCGCTACGTGCGCAATGTCGAAACCGGCACGGTGAACGAATACTTCCTCCCGGTTTCCCAGGCCAACAGCCCCGTCAGCACGAGCAACTTCTCTGGATCCCTGACGGAGACGGGCGACGCCCCGGCCAAATCCGTGAAGGCCTGGGGCTCGTCGGTCGACCTGGCGTTCAGCTTCGCCCCGGAGGGACAGGGCGAGGCGGGCTGGCTGTGGACGCTCGGCCTGGGCTATCGCGACCTGCAGACCAAGAGCCTGACCAACTATCTGGGCGGCGTCGCGCTGACCGGCCCGTCGGTGCTCAAGCCGAACTATGGCTCGGGCCCCTTCTTCAACACGATCACCAGCTATCAACGGACCACGCCGGCGGTGCGCGTCGACTACGGCGCGATCGGCTCGCTGAGCCCCGTCCTGTCGATCGAGGGCAACCTCGTCACCCAGGACGACCAGAGCTACGACCTGACCCTGGGCGTGGCGCGACGCTTCTTGACGCCGTCGCCGCTGGGCGAACTGGGCATCACCATGGGCGGATCCGTGACCGGCTCCTGGCGTTCCCTGACGGAAAAGGAAGGCGTCAGCGGTCGACAGTACTTCTCGATCCCGTTCGTCATGGCCTATCGCCGGACGGCGCGAGGCTTCGGCGTGGGCGCCGAGGTCAACGGCGGCCTCGACGGCCCCCTGCCCGAGGTGGCCGGAGTGGACCTGCGCTGGGCGGTGTTCGGCGGGGCGGGACTGCAGGCGTCCGACCTGACCGCGACCTCCAGCGCCACCTCCAGCACCACGCAGTACAGCCAGACGGCCTTCCTCAGCGACGCGACCTACTACGGCGGGGCGGGGATCGTCGCGTCGGTGACGCCGCAGGTCTCCCTGCGGCTGGACCTGCTGCATCGCCGCGAACTCTACCTGACCAGCAATGTCAGCGCGCCGAGCACCGCCGCCGAGGCTTCGATGACCTTCGGGGACGGCTCCAGCTTCACCCTGAGGCCCGTCTACGCCACCGAGATCCGCGGCGGCGTGAACTACGCCTTCTGAGGAGGCGCGACCGGCCCGGCGCGTTTCAGCCTCGGGCCAGTCCCAGCCTGTTGATCTTCCGGTGCAGCGTCGCCCGGCTGACCCCCAGGGCCGTGGCGGCGGCGGAGACGTTGCCGCCGGCGGCTCCCAGCGCCCGGCGCACCACGGCGCGCTCGGCGTCTTCCAGGTCGGCCCCGCGATCCGGCGAAGGCAGGCCGCGCTTCAGCTTGTCGTCGGTCAGCTCCAGGGCCTGGCGGGCGGCGCGGGTGGCGCCGATGACCACGTCGTCGGCATCGACGGCCAGCATCGGGGTCGAGGCGCGGTCGGCGCGAACCTCGCCCAGCAGCACGATGCGCGCGCCGGGGAAGGCCTCGCGGAAGGCCCTGGACTCGATGCGGCGGGCCGCGTCGTTGACCACGGTCTCCATCAGTCCGGTCATGCCGTCGAGCCCCGCCCGGCAGGACGAGACGTCGAGAGCGCCGGCCAGCCTGCCCTGATGGTCGAACAGCGGCGCGACGGTGCAGCTAAGGCCGATGTTGCGGGTGTGGAAATGCTGGTCGCGGTGGATGGTCAGGGTGCGCTGTTCGGCCAGGCACGTGCCGATGCCGTTGGTGCCCTCGCGGGCCTCGCTCCACACCGCGCCGGTCCACAGGCCCCAGCGATGGAACACCGGATCGTCGGCCGCCATGCCGCGCCGGTCGACCGGCACGCCGACGCTGTCGGTCAGCAGCACGCAGGCGCCTGAGGCGCCGACCGCCTGGAACAGCGCGTCCAGCGTGTCGGCGGCGGCGGCGCGCAGGGCGCCCATCCGCTCCTGGGCCTCGCCCAGCTCGCGCTGGGTCAGGGTGTCGGGAGCCTTGCGGTTCTCGGGGTCGAGGCCGTGCAGCACCAGGCTGCGCCGCCAGGAGGCCGCCACCGGCGACAGAGCCGGTCCCGCGCCGTCGAGCACGGCGAGCACGTCCCGGGCGTGGGCTGCGGCCATCGAGGTCTCCTCCCCTGGCGTCTTCGTTGACGCCAGGCGGAGGACTTTGCGCGCGTGCAGCGCTCCCGTGCAAGCGCGCGGAGGTGGAGCGGCGATCAGAGCAGGCCGGCGTTCCAAGCTTGGAACGCGCTTCCGCCCCCGATCGCCTTCCTGGGCCTCGTGTCCAGGATCCATCGTTCAGCCGCTCAGAACTCGGAGTAGCGGCCCAGGTCTAAGCGGTCGCCAGCATGGGCCTCGCCACAAGGGCGAGGGAAGCACGATTGGGTCGGCCGAGAGACAGCCGCCCCTTACGCCGGCTGCGGCACCACGCGCAGATAGGGCTTCTGCTCGTCCCAGCCGCCCGGGAAGAGGGTCTTGGCCGTCTCGTTGTCGACCGAGGGGACGATGATCACGTCGCCGCCCTGGGTCCAGTTGGCCGGGGTGGCGACCTTGTGCCCGTCGGTCAGCTGCAGGCTGTCGATGACCCGCAGGATCTCGTCGAAGTTCCGCCCGGTGGAGGCCGGATAGGTCAGGGTCAGGCGCAGCTTCTTGTTGGCGTCGATGATGTAGACGCTGCGGACGGTCAGGGTGTCCGAGGCGTTCGGATGGATCATGCCGTAGAGGTTTGACACCGAGCGGTCGGTGTCGGCGATCAGCGGGAAATTCAGCTTCGCGCCTTGCGTCTCCTCGATGTCGGCCGCCCAGCCGCCGTGGTTCTCCAGGCCGTCGACCGACAGGCCGATCACCTTGACGCCGCGCCTGTCGAATTCCGGCTTCAGCTTGGCCACCGTGCCGAGCTCGGTGGTGCAGACCGGGGTGAAGTCCTTGGGGTGCGAGAACAGCACCACCCACGAGCCGGCCGCCCAGTCGTGGAACTGGATCGGGCCTTCGGTCGAGGCCTGGGTGAAGTCCGGAACGATGTCGCCGAGTTGCAGGCCCATGGCGGGCTCCCATGCTGAAATTTCGGGTCGGCTCAGCGCGCCATCGGGCGTAAAGCCGTGGCCGGACACTAGGCGCGGGTCCCCCGCCGCGCCGACCCAGGATTTCTTTCGGAGTTTCCAGCCATGCTGCTCGCCCTTTCGACCTGGCCCGAGATCGAAGCCTTCCTGACGCGGTCGAAGACGGTGGTGGTGCCGATCGGCTCCAACGAGCAGCACGGCCCGACGGGCCTCTTGGGCACCGACTGGCTGTGCCCGGAGATCATCGCCCACGAGGCGTCCAAGCGCTCGGACGAGGTGCTGGTGGCGCCGACCTTCAATGTCGGCATGGCCCAGCATCACCTGGCCTTCCCGGGCACCATCTTCCTGCGCCCCTCGACCTTCATGGCCGCGATCGGCGACTGGACGCGCTCGCTGGGCGCCCACGGCTTTACGAAGATCTATTTCCTCAACGGCCACGGCGGCAACGTCGCCACTATCGAGGCGGCCTTCTCCGAGATCTACGCCGAGTACAGCTTCCGCAAGGAGCGCTGCCCATTCGCCATGAAGCTGAAGAACTGGTGGGACCTGGACGGCGTCAACGCCCTGGCCATGCGCCAATTCCCCGTCGGCCACGGCAGCCACGCCACGCCTTCGGAGATCGCGGTGACCCAGTGGGGCTATCCCGACAGCATCAAGACCGCCGATTACGAGCCCAAGATCGCCCCCACCGGCCCGATCCGCGAGGCGCTGGACTTCCGCGCCCGCTACGCCGACGGCCGCATGGGCTCGGACCCGGCCCTGGCCACCCCGGAAAAGGGCGGCGAGCTGGTCGAGCAGGCGGTCGTGTCGCTGATCCGCGACCTGGCGGCGTTCGGGTCCGAGGCGCGGGTCTAGGCGCCGTCATAAGATCCCTCTCTCTCAGAGAGAGGGATCTTCAGATCACTCCGGCCCGCAGCAGGTCGTGGACGTGCAGCACGCCCACGGGCTTGCCGGCCTCGACGACGAACAGCACGGTGATCCGGCGCTCGTTCATCACCTTCAGGGCCTCGGCGGCCAGTGCGCCCGAGGCGATCACCAGCGGGCCGCGGGTCATCACCTCGCCGGCGGCGTGGCCCATCAGGCCGTCCATGTGGCGGCGAAGGTCGCCGTCGGTGATCAGGCCGACGAGGTCGCCGGCCGCGTCGATCACGCCCACCGCGCCGAAGCGCTTCTGGCTCATGACCAGCAGAGCCTCGCCCATCGGCGCGCTCTCGGCCACCAGCGGCAGTTCCTCGGCCCCGTGCATCAGGTCGGCCACCGTGCGCAGCACCGCCCCCAGCTTGCCGCCCGGGTGGAAGATCCGGAAGTCGCTGGCCGTGAAGCCGCGGCTTTCCAGCAGCGCCACGGCCAGGGCGTCGCCAAGCGCGATCTGCAGGGTGGTCGAGGTGGTCGGGGCGTTGACCTCCGCGGTGGCTTCCGGCGCGTCGGGCAGCAGCAGCAGCACGTCGCCGGCCTTGCCCAGCTGGCTGGTCGCCACGGCGGTGACGGCGATCAGCGGGATCGAGAAGCGCTTGCAGTAGGTCAGGGTGTCGGCCAGCTCGCGCGCCTCGCCCGACTTCGACAGGGCCAGCACCACGTCGTCGGGACCGATCATGCCAAGGTCGCCGTGGCTGGCCTCGGCCGGGTGGACGAACATCGCCTGGCTGCCGGTCGAGGCCAGGGTGGCGGCGATCTTGCGCGCCACGTGGCCCGACTTGCCCATGCCGGTGCAGACGATGCGGCCCTTGGCGTCGTGCATCACCTGGACGGCGCGCGCGAAGGCCTCGCCCAGGCCATCGGCCATCTGCGAAAGGGCCTGGGCCTCGATGCTCAGCACCCGGCGGCCCACGGCCACGGCGTCGGAAATCGTATCGGTCATGTGGTCAGAAACTCCGTGCGCAGCCCATATCAGCCCGCGCGCGGTTGAGCGAGGGGGCGGGCCCGCGCGTGGCCTCGCCCCTAGGCCGCGCGACGCGCTCCCGGACGCTGACCGGGACGCTGACCGGGCCGTTCGCCTTCGCCGGCGATCTTCAGTTCGCCCATGCGGTCGGCCAGGCGCGTGGCCTCGTTGGAGAGGGCGTGGCTGGCGGCCGTGGTCTCCTCCACCATGGCGGCGTTCTGCTGGGTGACCTGGTCCATCTGGTTCACGGTGGCGTTGACCTCCGCCAGGCCTTGCGCCTGGGTCTTGGCCGAGGCGGTGATCTCGCGCACCAGGGTGTCGATCTCCTCGACCTGGCCGGCGATGCCGCGCAGCACCTCGCCGGCGCGACCGACATAGGACACCCCCTGCCCCACCTCGGCGGCGCTGGCGGCGATCAGGGTCTTGATCTCCTTGGCGGCCTCGGCCGAGCGCTGGGCCAGGGCCCGCACCTCGGAGGCGACGACGGCGAAGCCGCGGCCCGCCTCGCCCGCACGGGCGGCCTCGACCCCGGCGTTGAGGGCCAGAAGGTTGGTCTGGAAGGCGATCTCGTCGATCACTCCGATGATCCGGCCAATCTGGCTGGAGGACTGCTCGATGCCGGCCATGGCGCCGACGGCCTGGTCGACGACGTCGCCGCTGGCCTGGGCGGCCTGGCGGGCGCGGGCCACCACCTGGCGGGCGCGCTCGGCCCCGTCGGCGGCGGCGCGGACCGTGCTGGTGATCTCGTCGAGGGCGGCGGCGGTCTCTTCCAGGCTGGCGGCCTGGTGCTCGGTGCGGCGGGAGAGGTCGTCGGCGGCCTCGGTGATCTCGCGGGCCCCGCCCTGGATCATCGCCACCCCGTCCAGCGAGGCGGCGACAAGGCCGGCCAGCTTGTCCAGCGCGAGGTTGTAGTCCTGGCGCAGGGCCTCGTAGCCGGCCGGGAAGGCCTGGTCGATGCGCTGCGACAGGTCGCCGACCGCCAGGCTCTGCAGGGCCGACCCGAGGGCTTCGACCACCGCGCGCTGGGTGGCGTCGGCCTCGTCGCGGCGGGCCTCGGCGGCCTTGCGCTCTTCTTCGAGCGCCTCGCGGACATCGGCGGCCTCCAGTTCCTGCTGGCGGGCGACGACGGCGTCCTTGAAGGCGTGCAGGGCGGCGGTCATCTGGCCGATCTCGTCCTTGCGGGCGCTGCTGGGCAGCACCACGGTCAGGTCGCCCTGGGCCAGGCGGCGCAGGCAGCCGGTGATCGCCACCAGCGGCGCGATCAGCACCCGGCGGGCGGCGATGACCATGGCGGCGGCGAACAGCGCCGCCACGCCCAGCAGGGCGGCCATCAGCACCTGGCCAAGATCGCCCATGCGCTTGGCCGCGTCGGCGTCGGCCTGGGCGGCGACCTCGATCTTCTGCGACGCGTCCTCCATCGCCGTCTCCAGCGCCGAGAACTGCTTGTTGAATTCGGGCAGCAGGGCGCGGGCGGCGGCGGGATCGCTCCCGGCCGCGCCGACCAGCTTGCGGGCGGTGGCGATATAGGCCGCCAGGGGCGCGGACACCTGGTCCAGCGCGGCCTGGGCGGCGGGGTCCTGAGCCAGGGACCGGCCTTGCTTGATGTCGGTCTCGAAGGCGCCGACGTGCTCGGCCAGATCGGCCTGGACCTGTTTGAGGTCGACGCCCAGCGACGGGTCGGTGACCATGATCGCGCCGCTGGCGTCGCCGCGCAGGGCGTCGTGCATCATGTCGGCGTGCATGTGCAGCCGCAGCACCCGCGACGAGGCCGCCGAGCGGTCCAGCGCGTGCGACAGGCTGACGGCCACCCACAGGCCAGCGCCCGCCGCGGCCGCGCACAGCAGCGCCGCCCCGACGCTGGCGCCCATGATCTTCTGACTCAGCGAAGCCATTAGGCCCCTCCCCCGAAATCTCGCGGGCAAGGATGCAGGACGGGGCCTCTAACGGGCCTTAACCACGCCAGCGACCGATGGTCGCGGACCGGAGGTTGCGGAGGTGGGTCAGGTTCCCGGCTTCAGCGCCCGCGTAAGCGGCGAACGTTTTCCACGACCCCCTCCCCCTTGATGGGGGAGGGGCAGGGGTGGGGGTGATGCGGCGTCAAACGCTGCACCGTCGCCAATTCAGCAGTCACCCCCATCCCCGACCCTTCCCCCATCAAGGGGGAAGGGAGAAAACGTAGGCGCCCCTCCCTACCGCGGGATCTCCGCCGTCTTCACCAGGGCCACCTGGCGGTAGACGGCGGCGACGTCGAAGTAGCGGCCGAAGGCGGCGTGGAACTGGTCGACCGCCTGCTTCACGCCGGGGCCGCCGATCTCGCTGATGTCGTGCCAGTAGTCGTCGAGCACCATCATGCCGCCCACCTCCAGCAGGCTGGCGCAGCAGCACAGGTCGATCATCACCGCCAGGGCCGTGTGGCTGCCGTCGACATAGATCAGGTCGAACTTCTGGTCGGCCTCGAGCATCTTGGGCAGCTCGTAGGTCGAGAAGCCCTTGTGGGTGTGGACCTTGCCGAAGGTCGTGCGCGCCATGTTGCGGTGAAAGCGCGGCTCGACGGCGTGGTACTTCTCTTCCGGGTTCAGGTTCTCGTCGAACCAGGGATCGATCACCGTCACCTCGAGGCGGTCGGGGAACATCCAGTCCATGAAGGCGAGGTTGCGGCCCTCATAGGCGCCGATCTCCATGTAGCGGACCTTCGGCCCGGCGGCCGGGCGCTTGTCCATGAAGTCGCGCAGCAGCGGGGCCACGAACGGGATGTTGTTGGCGGCCCAGGCCGAGGTGAACTCGAAGCCCTTGGCTTCGGAATAGGCGGCGAACTGGCCGGCGCTGTCGTTGTCGCGGGTCTTGGCCAGCATGGTGCGGGCCAGTTGCGAGGCGAAGCGCGGATTGATCTTGCCCAGGGAGCGCAGCTTGGCGCCGGCCCCGCGCGCGTCGACGGCGTCGGTCAGTTCGGCGTCGAAAGCGGGATTAGATCCGTCGGCCATGGCCCTGGCTCCTCCTTGAGTGGAGAGAGCCTTACCGACCATCGGTTAAGGAAGGGTCAGGCGATCAGGATTCAGGCCGCGACGACCTGCCCGTCCTCGACCCGCACGGGCCAGACGGTGAGGCTCTTGCCGCCGCAGGGGCCGGCCACGCAGGCGCCGTCGGCGATGCGGAACAGGGCCGCGTGGCCGCCGCACAGGATCAGGTCGTTCTCGCGGGTCAGGAACCGGCCGCTGATCCCGGCCAGCGGCCAGCCGGCGTGCGGGCAGCTGTCGACATAGGCGAAGACCCCGCCGTCCTTGCGGACGACGAAGCCGGCGAACATCGCCTCGCCCTCGCGATAGCGAAAACCCGCCGCGCCCGGCTCGGGGATGTCGGCCAGGGCGCAGATCGCCTGGCCGGGCGCTGGGCGGGCGGGATTGTCGTCCATCAAGCTCAGAACGAACCGATGGCCAGGCGCCACGGGCGGACCTCGACGCTCTCGAACACGCCGGCGGCGGTGAACGGGTCGTTGTCGGCCTGGGCCTGGGCGGCGGCCTTGTCCTCGACCTCGACCACGATGATCGAGCCGATCGGATTGCCGTCGTCGTCCAGCAGGGCGCCGGCGGCCTTCAGGCCCGTCGAGGCGTTCAGGTAGTCCAGGTGCTTGGGGCGCACGGCCAGGCGGGTCTCGAGAGCGCCGGGCTTGTCCTTGCAGACGATGGCGTAGAGCGGCATGGGCGGAGTTCCTTGTTGAACGAGGTCGATTTGAGAGACCCTCCCCCCGAAGGGGGAGGTGTCGGCGAAGCCGACGGAGGGGGAAGCAGGCGCGAAGTCGGCCAGCGCCTCGGAAGCTGAAAACGCCCCCCCTCCGGCGCTTCGCGCCACCTCCCCCAGAGGGGGAGGATCTTGCTTTCTCTACCCCTCCGCCTTCAGCGGCCGGGAGAGCAAACCCAGGATGGCGCTGTCGACGTCGACCTCGCCGGCCAGGATGGCGGCGACGGCTTCGCAGATCGGGGTCTCGACGCCGAGCTTGCGGGCCAGGGCGCGGACGGCCGGGGCCGAGGCGACGCCTTCGGCCACGGAGACCTTGCCGGCCAGGGCCTGTTCCAGGGTCTGGCCCTGGCCCAGCGCCAGGCCGACCGTCATGTTGCGCGACTGGCTGGACGAGCAGGTGAGCACCAGGTCGCCCAGGCCGCAGAGGCCGGCGACCGTCTCGGCCTTGCCGCCCAGGGCCAGGGCCAGGCGGGTGAGCTCGGCGAAGCCCCGGGTGATCAGAGCGGCGTGGGCGTTGCGGCCCAGGCCCTTGCCTTCCGAGATGCCGCAGGCGATGGCCAGGACGTTCTTCACCGCCCCGCCGGCCTCGGCGCCGATCACGTCGGCGGCCCAGTAGGGGCGGAAGGTCGGAATGGCGATGGCCTCGACGATCGCCTTGCCCAGGGCCTCGTCCTCGCAGGCCAGGGTGGCGGCGGCGGGCAGGCCGCGGGCGACCTCGCCGGCGAAGCTGGGACCCGACAGCACGGCGATGGCCACGCCCGGCAGGGTCTCGGCGGCCACGTCGGTCATCAGCTTCAGCGAGCCCTGCTCGACGCCCTTGGAGCACAGCACCACCGGAACGCCGGGCTTGAGGTGCGGCTTCAGGGCGGCCATGGCCGAACGCAGGTGCTGGGCCGGCGGCACGGCCAGGATGAGGTCGCAAGGCGCCAGGGCGGCCATGTCGGAAACGGCGGTGATCGCCGGCTCCAGCGCGACCCCGGCCAGGAACATCGTGTTCTCGCGCTTGTCGGCGATCGAGGCGACGACCTCCGGCTCGCGGGCCTGCAAGGTCACCTGGAGACCGGCGCGCGCCGCGACCTGAGCCAGGGCCGTGCCCCACGCCCCGGCGCCGACGACGCCCGCGTGCTTGAAGCTCATGCCTTGGCTCCCTTTCGACCGAAACTGTTGCTCGGATTGGATAACGCCGCCGCCTCGTCGAGGGGCCAGCGGGGACGCGCGACGGCGTCCAGATCATCGGAAATGCCGGCCGCCAGCCGCTCGGCCCCGGCCAGGGCGATCATGGCGGCGTTGTCGGTGCAATAGGCCAGCGGCGGGGCGTCGAACGAAAAGCCGTTGTCCTCGCACACCTTCAGCAGGGCCGCGCGCACCGCGCCATTGGCGGCCACCCCGCCGGCGACGACGAAGCGGCGCTCGCCGGCCGCGTGATCGGCGGCATAGAGCTTCATCGCCCGGTCGGTGCGTTCGGAAAGCTGGCGGGCGATGGCGAACTGCACGGCGGCGGCCAGATCGGCGCGTTCCTGGTCGCTGGTCAAGGTGACGGCGATGCGGGCGGCGGCCGTCTTCAGCCCCGAGAACGAGAAGTCGCAGTCCTTGCGGCCCAGCAGGGCGCGCGGCAGCTCGTACTTGCTGGCGTCGCCGGTCTTGGCCAGCTTCTCCAGGGCCGGGCCGCCCGGATAGGGCAGGCCCAGGCTCTTGGCGATCTTGTCGAAGGCCTCGCCGGCCGCGTCGTCGATCGTGGTGCCCAGGCGTTTGCAGGCGCCGACGCCGCCGACCTCCAGGAGCTGGCAGTGCCCGCCGGAGACCAGCAGCAGCAGGAACGGATAGGCCACCTCCGCCCCCAGCCGCGCCGAGACCGCGTGGCCCTCCAGGTGGTTGACCGCCACCAGCGGCAGGTCGCGGGCCAGGGCCACCGCCTTGCCGAACGCCAGGCCGACCATCACCCCGCCGACCAGACCGGGGCCGGCCGTGGCCGCCACGCCGTCGAGCGCGTCATAGCCTATGCCGGCCGCGCGCATGGCCTGCGCCGCGACGCTGTCGATGACTTCCACATGGGCGCGGGCGGCGATCTCGGGCACCACCCCGCCGAACGGGGCGTGCTGCTCGAACTGGGTGCCGACGATCGAGGACAGCACCTCCACGCGGCCGTCGGCGTCCCGGCGCACGACGGACGCGGCGGTCTCGTCGCAGCTGGTCTCCAGCCCGAGGATGGTGAGACCCTTGTCCAGGCCCGAGTTCGTAAGGGTCGTCATCCGGTTGCGGGGGTCCCGCGGCTCCTGTAGCAGCGAAGTCTCGTGTTTCGCATGCAGGTAACCCTCCGACCGTGTCCCGGCAACCCATCCGCATCGGCGCCCGCGGCTCCAAGCTGTCGCTCGCCCAGTCCGGCCACATGCAGGTGCGGATCGCCCATGCCCTCGGCGCGCCGTTGGACGCCGGTCCCGAGGAGATCGCGACCTACGCCCAGCTGATCCCGATCGTCACCAGCGGCGACCGCATCCAGAACCGCCGGCTGATGGAGATCGGCGGCAAGGGCCTGTTCACCAAGGAGATCGAGGAGGCCCTGCTCGACGGCCGCATCGACTGCGCGGTGCATTCGCTGAAGGACATGCCGGCCGTGCTGCCGCCGGGCCTGGTGCTGGCCGCCACGCCCGAGCGCGAGGACGTCCGCGACGCCTTCATCAGCCACAAGGCCCAGCGGCTGGAAGACCTGCCGCGCGGCGCACGCCTGGGCACCGCCTCCTTGCGTCGCCAGGCCCAGGCCCTGCACGTGCGGCCCGATCTCGACATCGTCATGCTGCGCGGCAATGTCGACACGCGTCTGGCCAAGCTGGAGCGCGGCGAGGCCGACGCCATCCTGCTGGCCCAGTCGGGGCTGAACCGCCTGGGTCTTGGCCACATTCCGCAGAGCTGGCTCGATCCGGTCGCCGCCCCGCCGGCCCCTGGCCAGGGCGCCCTGGCCATCGAGAGCCGCGCCGAAGACGCCGGTCTGCCCTGGCTGCAGGCCATCGCCTGCCGCGCCACCACCCTGGCCGTGGCCGCCGAGCGCGGGGCGCTCTACGCCCTGGAAGGCTCGTGCCGCACGGCCGTCGGCGCCCACGCCCGCCTGGAGGGCGCGCGCCTGCACCTGATCGTCGAAGCCCTCAGCCCCGACGGCGTGATCCGCATCCGCCACGAGGGCGAGATCACGCTCGCCGGCCCCGATGACGCTGGTGACGACGAGGGCCAGGCCCGGGCGCTGGGCCTGGAGCTGGGCGCGGTCGTCAAGGCCGAGGGCGGCGACGCCATCATCGCGCCGAGCGAATGACGACGGGCGCGCCCCGCGTCTGGATCACCCGCGCCCGCCCCGGCGCCGAGGCCACCGCCGCGCGTCTTTCCGCGCTCGGCTTCACACCCCTGATCGACCCGCTGCTGGAGGTCCGCGACCTGCCGTGGACGGCCAATCTCGCGGGCGTCGGCGCCCTGGCCTTCACCAGCCGCAACGGCGTGGCCGCCTTCGCCCGGATCAGCGGCGAGCGGGGCCTGCCGGTGTTCGCGGTCGGCGACGCCACGGCCGAGGTCGCAGCCGAGGCCGGCTTCACTCGCATCGAATCGGCGCAGGGCGACGTC